>NZ_JBFRTU010000021.1:37333-93845 GCF_041474275.1 Vibrio sp. 10N.222.52.B7
ATACCAATCGTAGTAAATAACTGGTCATCCTAGCTTGTTAAAAACCTCGATAACTTCGTTAGAATTTTTGATTGTAGAATAACTACTTATCAGAACTCTTTGTCGAATAGAGCTGCCTCGTTCTCAGGCTTTTTTCCTACGCTATTCCTGAACACTTACTTACTGTGATTGGTATTATATCTACCGCCTGTTTTGTTAAAAGTCCGATTTTCTCAAAACACGTGGTTAAAGATATCTAACGAAAACGTTTGCTTTATTTCTTGAAGAGTTAATCAGAGGTGAGTAAACTCACCTCCGTTTTATCACATAGCCAATAAGACTGCTTACAATGACTAAAAATATTCATGACCAACGTATTCTAATTCTGGACTTCGGTTCTCAATACACACAGCTAGTAGCTCGTCGTATTCGTGAGATCGGTGTTTACTGTGAACTTTGGAGCTGGGACGTAGAAGAAGCGGATATTCGTGAATTCAATCCAGACGGCATCATCCTATCTGGTGGTCCTGAAAGTGTAACGGAGGAGAACTCTCCACGTGCACCTCAGTACGTATTTGATTCAGGTGTTCCTGTATTCGGTATCTGCTACGGCATGCAAACTATGGCTGAGCAACTTGGCGGTAAAGTAGCAACGTCTACTGAGCGCGAGTTCGGCTACGCAGCGGTACAAGTGACTGGCGAATCTGCACTTTTCGCTGACCTTGAGTCTACTCAAGATGTTTGGATGAGCCACGGCGACAAAGTAGTTGAGATTCCAGCTGATTTCACAAAGATCGCTGAAACAGACACTTGCCCATACGCTGCAATGGCAAACGAAGAGAAGAAGTACTTCGGTGTTCAATTCCACCCAGAAGTAACACACACTAAAAACGGCCTGAAAATGCTTGAGAACTTCGTTCTTAACGTATGTGGTTGTGAAGGTCTGTGGACTTCAGCTTCAATCATTGAAGATGCAGTTGCACGTATTAAAGAACAAGTAGGTGACGACGAAGTTATCCTTGGTCTTTCTGGTGGTGTTGATTCATCTGTAGTTGCGATGCTTGCTCACCGCGCTATCGGCGACAAACTAACATGTGTATTTGTTGATAACGGCCTTCTTCGTCTAAACGAAGCTGAGCAAGTTATGGATATGTTTGGTGACCAGTTCGGCCTAAACATCATCAAAGTCGATGCAGAAGATCGTTTCCTTAAAGCTCTGGAAGGCGAAGCTGAACCAGAAGCTAAGCGTAAAATCATCGGTCACGTATTCGTAGATATCTTCGATGAAGAGTCTAAGAAACTATCTAATGCTAAATGGCTTGCTCAGGGTACTATCTACCCAGACGTAATCGAGTCTGCAGCATCTAAGACAGGTAAAGCACACGTAATCAAATCTCACCACAACGTTGGTGGCCTTCCTGATGATATGGAAATGGGTCTTGTTGAACCTCTACGTGAGCTGTTTAAAGATGAAGTACGTAAGATCGGCCTTGAGCTTGGTCTTCCATACAACATGCTTTACCGCCACCCATTCCCGGGTCCTGGTCTAGGTGTTCGTGTTCTTGGCGAAATCAAGAAAGAGTACTGTGATCTACTGCGTCGCGCAGATGCTATTTTCATTGAAGAGCTTCACGCTGCTGACCTTTACCACAAAGTATCTCAAGCATTCACGGTATTCCTACCAGTACGTTCAGTTGGCGTAATGGGCGATGGCCGTAAGTACGATTGGGTTGTATCTCTACGTGCCGTAGAAACTATCGACTTCATGACTGCTCACTGGGCACACCTACCATACGACTTCCTAGGTAAGGTTTCTAACCGTATTATCAACGAAGTTAACGGCATTTCACGTGTTGTTTACGATATTTCTGGTAAGCCACCAGCAACTATCGAGTGGGAATAATCTCTTAGAGATTTAACCAGCTTTGATTAAGATCTTAAGCCTCGAACTCAGTTCGGGGCTTTTTTCTTTTCGATTGATTATATTGATTCATTACATTAAAGGCTTATGAGCAATACCTCGAAATCAAATGAACAATAACTAGAAACCAAATGAGTTGGAAACTAGATATCAGCTCAAGAAACCATGAGACGCTTTGTTGTGCTGAGCCATGTATCAAAAAGATCACTCGCACTTTTTATAAATTCACACAGCTACAGCTAGGCCATTCCACATGTGAAGCATACTCTTTGATGGACTTATTAAGGACAGATAAGAGAATCCATCATGTTAAAAATCAAATATTTGGCGACAGTACTGGGCTGCACATTAGCAGCGCAAAGTCATGCGTCTTTGAACATTCAACCTGATCCGCAAAACCCGAATGGTTACCTTGTTGAAAAGTCGGCTCTACAAGCTGCTGAACAAGCGAAAACATCCGATCCTATGTATGCGATCTGGTCACAGGCCCTTCAAACTCGCCCGAATACAATCGTTGAAGCGATTGAACCCGGTTCCCCCTCGAATCCTGAAAACATAAAGCGTGTAGAGCGCGTGTTCCCTCAATCTGAATGGGACTTCCTCACTCAGATGGCAGCGCCAGAATACACCTACACTCGCTTCTTACGTGCGATCGGTAAATTCCCAGCGTTCTGTGGAGAGTACACCGATGGCCGTGACTCCGATGCCATCTGTAAGAAATCCATCATCACGGCCTTTGCTCACTTTTCACAAGAGACGGGTGGGCACATCGCGATAGGCAACACCTCTGATAATCCATTAGCTCTAGAAGAGTGGCAGCAAGCGCTGGTGCATGTTCGCGAAATGGGTTGGTCTGAAGGCCAAGAAGGTTACACCACAGGTTGTGGTCAGAATGATTGGCAGAATGCCCGTTGGCCATGTGCTGCGGGGCAGGGTTACTTCGGACGTGGTGCTAAACAGCTTTCTTACCATTTTAATTACGGCGCGTTCTCTGAAGTGATGTTCGATGGTGATGCAACGGTGTTACTGAATAATCCGGGCTTAGTCGCTGATTCTTGGCTGAACTTGGCTTCTGCTATCTGGTTCTTCCTTACTCCTCAAGCACCTAAACCAGCAATGCTGCACGTTATCGACCGCACTTGGACGCCATCTCAGCGCGAATTAGATGCGGGCATTGGTTATGGGTTTGGTACCACGATCAATGTGATTAATGGTGGTATTGAATGTGGGGAGCAGAACAAAGACAAAGGCCAACCCGTTAACCGTATTCGTTACTGGGAAGGGTTAGCCGCGCACTATGAAATTCCTGTAGAAGCCGATGAAGCCAATACATGTTGGCAGCAAACGCCTTACGGAAGCTTGAACCTTAACGGTGCGACGGATGTGCTGTATACCAACTGGGATGGCAACTGGAAATACTACGCAGACCGCCCAGAAGGGTATTCATTTGAGTGTGAGCTAGTGGGCTTTCAAACTGCTTATTCCGCACTGGTGGCTGGCGATTACGAGAAGTGTGTGACCAACTTTTATGGTTCTCATGCGAGTTGGCCTGAAGTGAAAGTGGTCGATAAGCTGGATCCGGTAGATCCTGGTACTGATCCGGGTGGTAATGGTTGGAGTGCGACCAAGGTTTACAACGCGGGTGACCAAGTGACTCACAACGGTGCAACCTATGAAGCGAAATGGTGGACACAAGGGGATGACCCTACCAATGGCGGCCCTTGGACATTGATTGCTGGAGAGCCAACACCACCGGTAGTGACAGATCCATCGCCTGTTGATCCTGCTCCGGTAGACCCAACACCAGTTGAACCGCCAGTTACCGAGTCACCTGTCGTTGTTGACCCATCTGTGTTTATCACGTGGCAAGCGGGCGTTAGCCAAGTGAGTAATGGCGACAAAGTGACGCATAACGGCAAGTGCTTCGTGGCTAAAAACGGCCCGGGCGTATGGGAAAGCCCAGTTCAATCGAATTGGTTCTGGGATGAAATTAGTTGTAATTGATCGTCTGAATACTGAAAAGCGGTCTAACCGACGAGTTCAGTAGTACGACCATAATGATATAAATAATCAAAAGCCGAAAGTGTCTACTTTCGGCTTTTTTTCGTTTCGAACTTGGCTATCTAAGGAGGGCTATTGGTCTATTTGGCTATGTTGAAGCGCATTTAAAGACTAATTATCCAGTTAGAGGATAAAGTTCTGTACAAACGATGGGTGTGAATTTATATTCAAATTTAAATTATATTTATTCTTTTTTTATTTTAGGGTTAAGGTGTACCTATGGAACAGACAGATATCACGTCACTCATCCCCATTGTGATTACTTTGGTGTTGTCGTTGGCGACAAGGAATGTGGTGATTGGCCTTTTTGCTGGCGTGCTGAGTGGTGTTGCGATGCTGACTGGCATGTTTAGCGAACTTAACCCGCTTGATACGTTTGGTACCATGGTTAAAGGTTACCTAGTCCCTCAGCTTACTGATAGCTACAACGCTGGCGTGATTATGCTGTTGGTGTTCATCGGTGGTTTTGTCGCTTTGATGGAAAAGTCGGGTGGTGGTGTTGCGTTTGCTAAGCGTGTTACCCAATGGGTAGGCAACAAATGCCAAGCTCAAATCTCAGCATGGTTGGGTGGAATCGTGATATTTTTCTCAGACTTAGGCACCCCTTTAATTGTTGGCCCTGTTTTTCGTCCCCTTTTCGATAAACTAAAACTCTCAAGACAGAAGCTAGCATTCATCATCGATTCAACCTCATCGCCAGTTGCGATCCTTATTCCTTTCATTGGATGGGGCGTTTACATCATGAGTCTGATTCAAAAAGAGTTCACGGCGTTGAATGTCAACATGTCTGATTGGGATGCGTTCATCGGTGCGATTCCTTTTCAGTTCTACGCATTCCTCGCGATTTTCATCGTTCCGCTCGTGTCCGTTAAAGGTTTAGATTTTGGGCCAATGGCAAAAGCTGAGCGTGATTGCCAGGCGGGAATTAACTCTGGCGTGAATAACGAATCACTAAATCCGTTCTCGCATAAAAATGCAAAGGCATCTTTTGTCTGGGCACCATTGTTAGTGATGCTGGTGGTGTTGTGTGCCATGCTGGTACCACAAGGTTTCCCATTCCAAAAGGTCGCAGGTTCATCGTTCAGAGCTGCTTTATCATCGGCTTACTTCTTTGCGGCGATTACCTTAATCTCGCTAATGGCTTACTACGGTGTAAGAAAGCTTTCAGATGGTGTTTCTGTGTACTTAAAAGGTATGGGAAACATGATGCCAGTCGCGATCATCTTGGTACTGGCTTGGGCATTAAGCACCGTTGGTAAAGAGTTGGGTGCAGCGGCTTATATTGCTGAGCAAGCGCAGAGCGGTTTCCCTTACTGGTTAGTTCCTGCTGTAGCCTTTTTACTGTCGGCTATTATCTCATTCGCAACGGGCTCATCGTGGGGAACCTTCGCGATAATGATGCCATTGGTTATTCCAACTGCGATTGCGATAGATGCTCCGCTTCTCGTCGCAATTGGCGCTGTGTTGTCTGGTGGCTTGTTTGGTGACCATTGCTCACCGATTTCTGAAACCACGATTCTTTCTTCAACCGGGGCAGGGTGTGATCAGTTTGAACACTTTAAGACGCAGCTTCCTTACGCATTGATGAACGGCTCTATTGCTCTGATTAGTTTTGTAGTCGCAGGCTTTACGGGAAGTGCATTGGTTGTGTTAGGCGCTCTTGTTGCTCAGTTGATTGTCGTGACGTTGTTAGCCAAGCGTGATGCGAGTAAAAACGCTTCTTCAGACGTTCAATCTCAAGTGTCTGAGTCTAAAGCTCAACAAGCATAATTTAAGATAACAGGTGAGTGAGTAGATACGGGATGCGAGTAAACGAGTAACGAAAAGCTCGCTCTCTTGTTCTTCATTTCACTTACTCGCATCTAAGCAAACTTCCGTCATTCCCTACAGTGAGGAACGAACGTGATAGGGAATCTCTTTAGTGCGCCAAACGTGCTTATATCGAAGAGGAGATTCCAGATATCTCGTCCCTCGATTCTGGAATGACGCTTCAATCGAGACCTGCTCCTCTTATCCCGCTTACTCGAATCTAAAGACTCTTTTCGTATCTCGCATCTCGTTACTCGCATCTTTTTCATAGCGCGACAGGGAATTTGTTCATTTATAGGTTCTATGAATTAATTAGCGTTGTTATGAAACTAATTTTCCATAAGATCATTTACACAATCTTAGTTTTCGATAACTGGATTACCTAGTTGTACGGTTTATAGATTAAAATTTTCTGACAACTTTTATTGTTTTTTTTTAATCAACCACTTTAATAAGGTAAATTCGCAATGTCGACCAAACTAGCTAACCCAGCGCCACTAGGCTTAATGGGTTTCGGTATGACCACTATTCTTCTTAATATCCACAACGCAGGTTTCTTTCCAATCGATTCAATGATTCTTGCTATGGGTATTTTTTACGGTGGTTTGAGCCAAGTTATCGTGGGCACAATGTGTTTCAAACGTGGTGACACGTTCGGTACAACTGCGTTTACTTCTTACGGCCTATTCTGGTTGTCTTTGGTTGGTTTGATTGTAATGCCTTACATGGGCCTTCCAGCAAGCCCTGCTGCATTCATGGGTTGGTACCTATTACTATGGGGCATCTTCACAGGCTTCATGTTCATCGGTTCTCTATGCTACCCAGTGGCGAAACAAGTAGTATTCGGTTCATTAACTATCTTGTTCTTCCTACTTGCAGCTCGTGATTTCACTGGCAGCGAACTAATCGGCACTATCGCTGGTTTTGAAGGTATCTTCTGTGGCGCTTCAGCTATTTACTTTGCAATGGCACAAGTAATCAACAACGAATACGGCCGCACAGTACTGCCTATCGGTGAGAAGAAAGCACCTCAAATGGCAACACAAGAAATCGCTGCTTAATACTCTAACTCGGGAACAGTTAGTTTGTTATAAGCCATTTATTGGTTATGAATAAAACAAAAGGGGTTAGCCGAAATGGCTAACCCCTTTTTTATGCGTTAATAATAGCGCTATTTTTTTAAAGCGACCTATTTGCTAAGGAAAGCTTAAGCTGAAGGTTGCTCTACAGGTTTAGTGTCTGCAGCTTCTGCTTCAGGAGACTTGCCTGTCTTACGCTTGTACTTCTCTTCCCAGTAAGTAGCACCTTTAATGCCTAGTTTTACAGGGTTGAACGTGTACTCAGTTACGCCTTGTTTCTGCTGTTCTTCGTAGTCAGCTAGAGCTTTAAGCGCAGGCTTAGACATGAAGAAGATGATCAGAATACCAACGATGTTTAACCATGCCATCAAGCCAACACCAACATCACCCATTGCCCATGCAAGGTTCGCTGTTTTAACTGTGCCATAGAAAACGGCAGTGATAAGAACAAGCTTAAGTACGAACATCATGCCAGGGATCTTGATGGTACGACGTAGGTAAGCAATATTCGTTTCTGCGATGTAGTAGTAAGCAAGAATCGTTGTAAATGCGAAGAAGAACAGAGCAAATGCGATGAACGGCTTACCAATGCCTGGTAGTGCACTTTCAATAGCAAGCTGTGTAAATACAGGACCATTCGCACCGATGTTTGCTGCTAGGTTCTGAACAAGGAACACACCCTCAGCGCCGCCGTGAACGTTGTAAGCACCAGTGATGATGATCATGAACGCTGTAGCAGAACATACTAGAAGAGTATCGATGTAGATAGAGAATGCTTGTACTAAACCTTGCTGAGCTGGGTGATCAACACTTGCAGCAGCTGCCGCGTGAGGACCAGTACCTTGACCTGCTTCGTTTGAGTAAACACCACGCTTAACACCCCAACCAATTGCAGCACCGAAGCCTGCCATAGGTGTGAATGCATCACCAACAATCATTGCGAAAACAGTTGGCACTTGGCTGATGTTTAGCAGAATGATAACGAACGCGATGATGATGTAAGCCAATGCCATGAAAGGAACAACGATCTGTGTGAAGTTCGCAATACGTTTAACACCACCAAAGATGATGAAAGCAAGGATGATAGCAACAACAGTACCGGTGAAAATTTTAGCGAAACTGAATGTACCGACAGCTGTTTCAATCATGTCACCTGAACCAAATGCAGCTTCTACAGCATTACCAATACTGTTTGACTGAACACCTGGAAGCAAAATACCACATGCAAAAATAGTCGCGATTGCGAAGATCCATGCGTACCACTTCTGACCCATTGCTTTTTCAATGTAGTAAGCCGGACCACCACGGAACTGGCCTTCGTCTTCTTCTTTGTAGATTTGCGCTAGCGTAGATTCTGCATAAGCAGTCGCGGCGCCAAAGAAGGCTACAACCCACATCCAGAATACTGCACCTGGGCCACCGAAACCGATAGCGGCAGCAACACCAGCAATGTTACCTGTACCTACACGGCCAGATAGCGAAACGGCTAGAGCTTGGAAAGACGAGATGCCTTTTGATGAGCTTTTACCCGATAGTAGCAAGCGCCACATTTCAAAGAAGTGACGGATTTGAACAAATCGAGTCATGATGGAGTAGAACAAACCTGCACCTAAACATAGGTAGATAAGTACTGGGCTCCAGATTATTCCATTCAAAAAATCAACGAATGACTGCATGAGTATTTTCCCTGTTAGTTTTGCTTATGATTGTTTTTCGAACAACACAATACTTCACTTGTAACTCGAGTGTTAAATTATTTAACTGCCTATTAGGATTACTGTGACATAAAGCATGTTACAGGGGGGGGTTGTTAACGCTTAGTGCTAATTTGATAATCGTTCTATTTAATTACCTATGCAACTGGTTGTGTTTTTCTGGTGTTTTGCAAAGTGAATAAATAGTGATTAATACAGAAAGGAGATCTTGAGATGCGCATAAGAAACGAAATTGCGCAAAACAGCGGTTAAAGCCGCTTAGCATAAACGGCTGACATATGGATGGTGAGATAAGTAGGTTGGAATATATCACCTACATTGGGTGAGCTAGCAGGTCTAAGAGACTATGGCTTTTGAAGGTTTGATAATTGAGGCTTTAATATCTACCTAGTAAAAGTTGTTAATTTGATGCCTGTTTCAAACAACCACGAACCCTCGCGCCTGTAATTCTTTAGCGAATTCAGACTGAGTATTTGGCTCGCCATGAATCAAATGCACCTCTTTCGGTGGCGTCGCGATGCCTTCTATAAATTGGTAGAGGTCCCCTTTATCAGCATGGGCAGAATAGCCAGACATGCCATGAATTTGAGCATTAACCTCAACGTCTTTGTTATCAATAAAAACCTGTGTTTTACCTTGTTGCAACTCGCGCCCGAGCGTTCCGTGTGCTTGATAGCCCGCTAAAATCACATCGGTTCGTTTATCGGGAAGTAAAGCGGATAAGTAGTTCATTATCCTGCCGCCCTGACACATTCCAGAAGCTGCGACCACAATTGCGGGTTCACCTGTCGACTTAAGACGATTGACGATTTTCTTGTGCATTCTATGCCCATCAACGGTAATGCATTGCTCAAAAGCGAGTGGGTGACGTTTCACTTCAAGGCGCTGTTTAGCTTCTTGACCCCATAACTCTTTAAAGCGTCGGTATGAACGCGTTACTTTCTCCGCCATAGGCGAATCGAGGATGATAGGAATATCGGCGCTGAGTTGATGCTCAAAGATCAGGTTTTCAATATCAAACAACAGTTCTTGTGTTCTGCCGATACTAAATGCCGGGATCAGGATGACGCCACCATCGAGTAACGAACGGTCAATAATTGCTTTGAGGCGTTCAGAGCGTGAAGCAATATCGTCGTGCGTGCTAGTGCCGTAAGTCGATTCGATAAACAGATAGTCGGCTTGTTGTGGTGGTTTTGGATCCGGCAGCAGTGGCGTGTTACTTGGGCCCAAGTCGCCTGAAAAGACCACCACTTCTTGGTTTGGTAACTTAAGCTCAATATAGGCGGAGCCTAAGATATGCCCAGCAGTTTGAAAACGAGCATACAGAGTATTTGGCCTATGATGATCTTTTCCGTCGTTTTGCTGTTTAGAGACGATTGGAAACCACTCCCCATAAGGCTTAGGAGCAATCAACGAATGAATTTTTTTAAGGATGAGTTTGGATTGTTTATGACTGAGCCCTTGCAGTTTTAAGCCATCTTCAATCATTAAAGGAGCGAGTTCAGCCGTAGCCTGAGTGCAATAAATTGGTTGGTTAAAGCCACTGGCGAGCAACCAAGGTAATCGCCCGATATGGTCAATGTGAGTATGAGTCAGCAGAAGAGCGTTAAGGTGGGACGTTTCAAATTCAATATCGAGAGGGCGAGTGTCTTCACCTTGAAGCTTTTTACTTTGAAGATCTAAACCTTGAAAAAGGCCACAATCGATGAGCACCGCTTGGCCTGAATCTCTTAGCTCGTGACAAGATCCTGTGACAGTATGTTTGCCACCATGGTGAATCACTTCCATCGTTTGCTCCCATTGCTCTATAAAGCCGTTAACGCCTGTTTTTATTTTGCGGATAAGCGCCAGCAAGTAAAACAAGAACAATGAGAGTTGCGATCGTTGAGTGTCTTTTTAAGTAACTGAGCGATGACTCAGTGGTTTCGTTGCGAGTTAGTTCGTAGAAGAACGATCTGAATCCAACTCTGTTTTTTGCTGCGCCTCTAAACGAGCCACTTCGGCATCAAGCTCTGCTATTTTCTCTGCCATGAGTGCGTGACAGCGATTGGCCAACTCTCTCGCATCGCTAAGCTTGTATCCGGATACATCGATAGGTTCCAACATCTCGGTGATCACAATGCCATTATTGGCACGATTAAAGTCGATCTTATTGTGCGTGGTGCTAGTACACATCGGGGTGATAGGCACACCAGCTTCAATTGCCATTCGGAAAGCGCCTGTTTTGAATGGCAGTAGTCCACGCCCTTTACTACGGGTTCCTTCCGGGTAAACCCAAACAGACAGATCTCTCTGATGAATCGCTTCCGCCACTTGCTTGATGGTATCGCGTGCTTTGGATTTGTCTTCGCGGTTAATCATGATGTTACCGGTGATCCAATACAGCAGGCCAAAGAAAGGCACGTACAACAAATCGCGTTTGCCCAATGAAACAGTGCGTGGTCTTAGCATTCCTGGATCGGTCACAAAATCCAATATGCTTTGGTGGTTAGAGATGTAGACGCTGTTTTCTGGTGTCGGGGCATTGTCTAGGCCGCGTTGCACCAGTTTTACACCGATGATCTTTTGGAGTTGGTTGAACCAACGACAGAAAACGTACACATGCTTGGGGTTCTTGGGGCTAAACAAGCAGTAAACAAAAGCACATAGAGTGGTGAAAATAATAAACACCGTAGCCAAAATAATACGAAGAACAGCAAGCACAATTCACTCCTTACTCACCGCAGATGGCAGTGATTAAATAGTCTTAGATGCTTGAAGTTTTCACTCTATTTAACCGAATTGCAACAATTAACTGTTATAGGGTTCTGTTTTTAGATCTTTATATAAAACAAGGACTAACAATGGGTGTTTTACACGATTATCGAGCTTACACGTGTTCACCAGTAGCGAGGCATGTTCACCAATACTGTTTATTTGGATCCAACTCTTCTACCCATTCAGGATCTTGACGCGACTCTAAATAGAGTTGTAGGCCGTTATAGGACATGAAAGCTGCAGGGCCGCCGAGGTGCTCGAAATAGTCAAAATACTCATCTTCGAGAGCACAAAGGTGGGCTAAATCTTTAACCTTGTTAGCCAGCGCCCACTGAATGGCAAATACAGGCGCTATTGAGCCTGAAATATTCACCTCTTCGACGTTTGGGTTAAACATTGAATTAGCTTGCTCAAGCAGTATCTCTTCTTGTTCAGACTCTTGTTGTAGTACCTCTTCGACGATCTCCGAGCGCTTGGTATTAGAGACATTCTTGTTCAGCTTGGTGATTCGCAGTGCGTAGCTAAACCTTTCTGATGAAACGATGTCGACAAGCTGCGACAACAGCTCTTTGTCTACGCCTGCTGCCTTGGTGAAATAGTCGATACATGAATTGATTGAGGCATAACGAGTACCGTCAAACTCAAAGCCACTGGTTTCGTCGTATACCTCAAGTGGGATGTCATCAACCGACAAAGGCCAGCCTTTATAATCGACGCGTTGTTTGGCGATTTGATACATCTTCCAAGCGCTGCGCCCAAACCCACCGAGCGTCGAACCCGAGAAATCAGAATCAATAAGCTCTTGCTCCGTCCAGTTCTCACCGATGCCAAGGTGCTTAGCGTACTTGTCTATCAGAGTGTGTTTTATCTGATCGCGCACAGACCAAATTGAGGTCAGATTCTTTGAATAGTTAATTCTCGCACACTCATTACAAGCCGGCAGTGCTATCGGTGAATGGCCTATCTTGGCAACAGCCTGCGCTGTCTTAGGGAATTCAACAAGGTTACTGGAAGGCTCACCACAAAACCAACAGGTGTGGCGCAGATTGAACGGGGTGTCTATGTGTGAGTATGTGTTCATTAGTCTTTATCGGCTAGGTGCTTGAGGCGAGTTAATCATCTTCAAACAATTATCTCTGTTCGCACGTCAGCTTGCACCTTGTTTGTTTTTGTTTTTCTGACGAGATCAATTCGAGGTGTGACTCGCCTGATGAACTCATTAGGTGGATATTGATATAAAACAGTCACTAACGATAAATGCTGATTGGTGTGGCTGAACTTACATGAGCTGCTAGCAATCGCCTAAGCTCCCCATTACTATTGAGATAGACTCCTTACTCCAATAGCGCATATGTCCTCATCGATTCCTTTTTACGATAAAAATGCTCACACACTTTGCCAGCAGTACAACTCAGTGACCTTCGAGACGGTGCATAAAAGCTGGCAAGCTTATTGGCCTTTAGTGGGCGATAAAGTACTCGATGTCGGTGCTGGATGCGGTCGTGATGCGCTATGGATGCACAAGGCCGGATTTGATGTTATTGCGATAGAACCAAGTGCTTCATTACGCGAACAAGGCTCGAAATATACAGGCCCAAGTGTTACCTGGATTGATGATTCACTTCCCTCGCTTAGCCGCACTGAAAACCTCGGAATGCGTTTTGACTTGATATTGGTCAGTGCGGTTTGGATGCATCTCGCTCCGTCTCATCGAGAGCGCGCATTTAGAAAGTTGTCTAACTTGCTAGCTCCAAATGGCAAGTTGGTGATCACTCTGCGTCATGGGGAGTTTCAAGACAGTCGACAAGGCTATGAAGTCTCGGTTGAAGAGCTCGAGCGTTTATCAAAAAACAGCGCCTTGTTGGTTCGTCATGTTGATGATAGCCAAGACACATTGAACCGCAGTGAGGTGTGGTGGCAAACCGTGGTGATGACACTACCAGACGATGGCTCCGGTGACTTGAACAAGGTGCGCCACATTATTGTGAATGACAACAAGTCGGCCACATACAAGTTGGCTTTGTTGAGAACTCTACTGAGAATTGCTGATGCGCATTCAGGCGCTGTGATTGATCGAACTGATGGGAAAATTTCTCTACCAGTGGGCTTGGTTGCTCTGTATTGGGTTAGGCAGTTTAAGCGACTGATTGATATCGACATAGAAGGCGCTGGGATTCAGCAAAATAGCAACACAACGAAGGGACTTGGGTTTGTAAAAGAGGATGGTTGGAATAAACTCAAACACTTAAGTGCTGATGATCTAGCGATAGGCGCTATGTTTCTCGGCGATGAAGCCAAGGCTCTACAAAAGCTATTTTCACAAACGATCAGTACCATTAAATCAGGACCTGTGACTTTCATTTATCAAGGCTCGAAAGACAACCGACTATTCGATATATACCCACCTCACAAACGACGGAAGAGCCTAGAATCACTGGTCATTGATAGTGAGTTCTTAGAAAGTTTTGGTTATTTTACTCTCGATGAAAGCCTGTGGGAGTGCTTTAGAATCTACCACTCGTGGATTGAACCGCTGGTGGTGAATCAATGGGTCATGGAGATGCAGCGTTTCGAGTTGAACCGACAGCGAAGCATTTCACTACAGACTTATCACGACTGCTTGGTATGGATCGATCAAAACCATGATACTCGCGATGTGCGTAAACGTGTCGAGCAACTTAGATCTGATCGTGCCGACATTGTCAGCGTGTGGAGTGGAAAATCATTAAAAAATGAGTATCACGTTGATCACTGTTTGCCTTTCGCTTACTGGCCAAACAACGATAAGTGGAACCTCTTTCCTACTACAAGCAAAGAGAACTTAAGTAAAAGTGATAAAGTTCCTACGGCTGAAAAGCTGCGCTCGTCTAAGTCGAGGATTCTAGAGTGGTGGCAACTCGCTTGGAACGATTCGGCTCATTTTGAACAACAATTCTTTTCAGAAGCCGCGCTTTCGTTACCTAACATCCCTGCGCAGTGTCGAGACTTTGAAGAGGTGTTCGATGCAATGGGCTTGCAGGTACGTGGTGTAAAAAGCAGACTGCTGATTAGTGAGTGGCACTGATCATTAAGTGGGCTAGTTATCCCAAATAACCCTCAACAAACTAATCATCGAGAACATAATGAAATACATCGGAATTGATGGCTGCAAGTCGGGTTGGATCGCTTGGATTGTCTCTGACAATGAGATACCTGCGTTTAAAGTGGTAAACACCCTCGATGAGCTAGCGAGTGATCTTATCGGTTCAACGGCGCTTATCGATATGCCTATTGGTTTTAGTGATGCACAAACTCCAGATCGCTTGTGTGACAAAGCAGCAAGGCGTTTTCTAACCAGCAAACGTGGTTCTTCGGTGTTTCCGGTTCCGTGTCGTGAGGCGGTTTACCAAACCGATTACATTGCGGCGTGCAGTGCCAATGTGGAGCAGCTTGATAAGAAGTTTTCTAAACAGACTTGGGGAATTGTGCCCAAGATTCGCGAGCTTGATGAGCTCATTGAAACTCATCCCAATCTTTCTATCAGGGAATCACATCCTGAAGTGGTGTTTGCAGCATTGAAAGACGAACCGCTGACGTTTTCAAAACGAACGCAAGAAGGCAAAGAGGAACGGCTTTCTATTATTCAGCAGCTATCCCCTCAATGGTGTGACCGCTTGTCGTTGGCCATTTCAAATACCAAACGTAAAGACGCCGCGATAGACGATATTTACGATGCGTTCGTACTTATGTTAGTTGCCTATTACGCTCCGCAATTATCGACCTTACCTGAACTTTCTGATGTTGGTGGAGAAGCTGACAAGGATCAGAACGGACGAGTTAGAGAGATTGTTTACTGGAACAAAACACGCTAACAAAGCGTGCGCTCAACTTGGCTTAATATGCTATTTTCCAACTTCTGCTACTTTTCACTCTTACTATTTTGAGTTTTTGATATGAAACGTTTTATTGTCGGCTGTCTGGCCACTGTGCTCAGTGCAGTGAGTTATGCCCAAGTCGCTCCTATATCTCAATGGCAATGCGACATGATGAAAAAGAACAATGTCTTGAGTAGTGGTGCGCCCGTTGGTTGTGAGCGACTATCCAAAGTGGATTTCGATTTCATTAGTTTCAAAGGGGAAACGCAACAGGGCAATATGATCGTGCTTGATGTTATTGCGCCTGCTGTTGAACAAATCTTTTCAGAGCTCAAACAGCGCAATTTTCCTCTTCATTCCGCTCGCCTAATGCGTGAATTCAGAGGTGATGATAGCGCCTCAATGGATGCGAACAACAGCAGCGCCTTTAACGCTCGTCCTATTACAGGCGGAGGAGGTTGGTCGAAACATGCCTATGGTGTGGCAATCGACATCAACCCAGTTCAAAACCCTTTCTTAGAGTTTGATAGCAACGGAAGAATCACGGTAAAGCCTTCACAATCTGCGACTCGTTATGTGAACCGTACTCGTTTTCGTGCTCGTGATGAAATTGAACGCCGCGGCATGGCTGAAGATGTGGTGGAGCTGTTTGCCCATCACGGATTTATGATCTGGGGAGGGGATTGGAATAGCCCAATCGATACTCAGCATTTTGAGGTTGGATCAAGAAAGTTCGTTAACCAACTGCTCTCTAAACCACAACCTGAAGCCAAGGTGTTATTTGAGCGCTACGTCGAATCTTATCGACAGTGCTATCTCAAAAATAAAGGTGAGGACGCAGAAAAAGCTCGAGCTATCTGTGCAAAGAAAACAGTCGGGACTTTTTAGTGCTATGTTTATCTAGAACCGTTTGTGTTTTAGCAAGTTAAACTCGCTTCAGGTGTGTTTTGAATCGCTAAGGTCAGCGCTCGTCGTTGGCCTTTTTTGTATTCATTTCTTCAATAGAACACCGAGCATTGAAAAGGTTATTGGGTATCCATTAGTCAATAATCGATAAGCGAATGCAGCGCAAAGTCATCGGTTTGTCATTTAAAAACTCATAGCGTTAACGTTATGTGAGAACCATTGCTGGTGGGGGAACTCTTCGCGCAAACGCCAGTATTATTAGTGAACTGATCACAACGGACCAACTAATGAAAAAGATACCTTTGGCTCTAACTCTTTTAAGCACTCTACTTTTTTCACAATACACTTTGGCTACTGACACTTCACCTACCACTCAAAATCCCACTTACGAACTCGATGGTAAGTCGGTATTAGGTCGCACTGAGAACGTGTACCTATCTAGCGTTCAAGGGCTAAAAGACGTTCCTTTCATTGGTAAAATTGATACCGGTGCGGAAACCACTTCTATGCATGCTGAAGACATTCATGTGAAGAGCTCTAATCCCGATTACCAAAATCTCAAAGACCAAGAGTTGATGGCGGCGTTAACCGAAGACCTGTTGAACAATTCCGATGTTGATTACGATGATTGGGATGGCAGTACCTTTGCGAAATATGAGGCTGTGGTGTCTTTTAAGGTTCAAAACCCGCGGACGGGAGACATGGTATTAATCGAAGCGCCTTTAGAGCGTGTCAGCATGATACGCAGCCGCACCAGCAGCACGCCTTTGCTTCGCCCTACCGTAAAAATGTCGCTCACCATTGCAGACCAAGAGCTAAAAACCGACGTTAACCTGACCGACAGAAGCCACTTCTCTGCGCCAGTGCTGATTGGTAAAACCTTCCTTGCGGATAACGCGCTGGTGTTTGCAGGTTATGACTATTTACAAGAGCAAGAGAACGCGACCGTTGTTGGCCGAAAAGAGGTGGTGTCTATCTCTGGAATGGCGATGAACGCGACCTTCTCATTAAAAAATCGCTACAGCATCCTTCATGCAAAAGACATCGATATAGATAAGAAGAACAGTGAAGTGACGTTTGATATGTTCGACAACGACGGCAAGCAAAAAGAGATGACATTGCCGTTGGTTCGTATGTTAAGCGTGAGCGGTAAGAAGAGACCTTTGGTGTATGTGCCTGTTCAACTCGATGAAAACACGACTAAAGACGTTCTGGTGTACCTACGTGAGCGCTCGAGTAGTGAGTCGCAGTTGAGATTTGGAACCAACACCGCCAGCGAACTCTTCATGATTGATACCAGTGCTGAGAATATTTTATTAGAAGGTTCAGAGAACTTTAGTGATGTGGCTGAGTCTGGTGAGCCTATGATTATCTCGCCGGAAGAGGACATCACCCTAGATGACTTCCCGCTTAAGGCTGTGGCTTCTTTCACTGTCAATACACCTTTGCTGAAGGTCGACAGTTTTGAAATGACAGGTAAAGGCAAAGATGCTTCCGTTGAATTTTATCTTACCGATGTAAATGGTGAGAAGCAGAAGGTGACCAAGCCAATTATTAAGAAGCTTAAAGTCGGGGATGATACTCGCCCTGTTGTAAGTGGTGAGTTTGCGGTGTCTGGAAAAGTGCGTACGCAAGAGTTCGCCATCGACGTGCTCAATACAAATGAGAAAGAAGCGTACTTTATTTTAGGCAAGAAGATGGCAAAAGAGGGCGTTTACGTTAATACGCGTTCTGATTACCTTCTGAAAGCCGAACCACTGTTTAAAGTTGGGCATATTGAAGTAGTAGAAGTGAACGGCATGAAGTTCCCGGCCAAGCTCGACACTGGTGCGGATGTAAGCTCAATGAACGCAGTCAACATCAAACGATTTAAGAAAGATGGCCAAGACATGGTGAGCTTTACCTATCAAAACAACCAAGGCGATAAGCAAGATTTCACCAAGCCAGTGATTGATGTAATGCGTATCAAAGCCAAGAAAGGCGAGAAGGTGAACATTCGCCCTGTGGTAGAAATGAAGGTTAAGCTCGGAGACCTAGAGAAAGAGGTGAGGGTAAACCTTCAAGACCGTTCTCGCTTCGAATACAGCATGATCCTAGGTAAGAACTTCTTGAAGCACGGCGCAGTAGTGAGCAGCGATGAAGATTACTTGTTAGGTGATATGGAGTAACCCCTAAACTTATCTAAGTTCGTAGCAGAACAGATCTAAACAGCCACACATTTCATTAATGGGATGTGTGGCTTTTTGTTGATTGTTAATTGTTGCCGTGACAATATTTCAAGTAATCGTTTGTTTTTACTCAAGAGACAGATCGACTAGACTACAATGAAGTGGAATTCACTTTAATTTTTAAAACATCGTATTCGGCAGGCGAGTAAATCGTGCTGTCGGATCGAGAGAGAGAGCATGTCAAAAGCAGAAAAATCTTCGCGTAAGCTTAGTTTAATTATTATTTCGGTTATTTTAGTAGTGTGGCTTTACAGTTTGTGGGCCGACCGCGTCACACCAATGACGGGGATCGCCCGTGTTCACTCTTATATTGTGCGTATTGCTCCTGAAGTTTCTGGCAATATCACGTCTGTGCAAACTGAAAATAATCAGGTCGTTGAAACGAACCAAGTGTTGTTTGAAATTGATGCTCGAAACTATCAGATCAGTTTGCGTTCCGCTGAAGCGAATCTTGCTCAAGTAGGCCAAAATATTGGCGCAAGCACAGCGGCGGTTAACGTTGCACAAGCGAAAGTGACCGAGGCGGTTGCGGCTCGGGATAATTCTCGAGAGCAAGCGAGTCGAGTGAGTGAACTCGCCAGTAAAGGGCTGGTTAGCCGCTCTGAATTAGACAACGCCATAGAGAATCGTGATCGTGCTGAAGCGTCATTGAAAGCCGCAGAAGCCTCTTTGGTTCAGGCAAAACAAGCGTTAGGGCCAGAAGGGAGTGATAATCCACAAGTGTTGGCGGCGATTGCAGCCCTTGAGCAGGCTCAGCTCAACTTACAGAAAACCCAAGTGATGGCTCCTTCTCATGGCGTGGTGAGTAACCTACAACTGACGGTAGGCCAGCGAGCAACCGCAGGCTCACCTGTTTTGACCTTTGTTGATCCGCGAGAGGTGTGGATATCTGCGTTATACAGAGAAAACTCGCTAGAGCATATACAAGTCGGGCAAAGAGTTGAGATCGTATTGGATGCGTTACCGGGGCGAGTGCTATACGGCACGGTTGATAGCATTGGTTGGGGAACGGGTGGCAGCAATAGCACTGACCAAGAGACTGGCTTTTTAAATTCAGACACCAATTCTATTGCCGCGCAGCGCTACCCAGTCAATATTGTGTTTGATCATGGTGAGGTTCCAAGCAACATTCGTTTTGGTTCACAAGCCACAGTGGCTGTCATGACAGAGCAAAGTACCCCAGGTGAGTGGCTTGCTCAGCTTTGGATGAGAATTCTAAGCGTGTGGACTTATGTTTCATAGCTCAGCTAACTCCATTATTCGATTGGTGTTACTGCCGCTTTCGCTATTGTTCTACCATCAACAAAGTGGGCAGATGCTCGCTGTTTTGTCGCCCATATTTGTTGTGATGTTCATGACATTGATGCCATCCAAACCACCGATTAATTTAATATTAAAGGTGATTGTTGCATTAATCTTAATCAGCTTTGGTGTGGTGTTTTTTGGTAGTGTATTGGTCGACTCGCCAACCGGTTTTGTCCTCTATTGCTGGCTATTGCTGTTCTGGAGTTATCAGCGTAGCCATCAGAATACAAAAGATATCATCGCGACACTGACCATTATCGTGGTCATCGTGATGGTGGTGGTCAACAAGCAGATGCATCTCCCAATGGCGGGATTGCCCCTATTGTTCTTTGAAAAGCTGGTGATAGCTTTGATCGTCACTTACTTGGGGTTCTGGTTGTTCCCGGGGGATGAAGTGAATGTCCTTCCGACTGCGGCCGTTTCCGATGCGCCCACTACTGGTGACTATATCATGGTTGCATTTAAAGCGACCGCGGTTGTGGTTGTGCTGGCGATTTTGGTAGGAAATTCGGTGTCACAAACGATGTTGATTGCGATTACGCTTGGCAGTATGTTGAAAAGCCCATCGAATCACGACCACCGTACATTCAGCCGAAACAAGCTTGTCACCACTGGCGTTGGCATTCTGTTTACGTTACCTGTGATGATCATGATGGTGTCAGGCGCTCCAATCTTGGTTATTTATGGCGTGAGTTTGGTGTGTGGTTTGCAACTTGCGTGTTTTGCTATCAGGCGGCAGGCGAATCTGACGATTTATCAGCTCTTGTTTACTAATTTTACGACCTTGGCTTATCAGATCATCAGCCACCCAGGATCTGCGTCCCTCTCGGCACAAATGACACGTCTATTTGCCATTGTTTGTGCAGTCATGGTTGGCGCAGTGGTACTGGGCTTTCTCAGCAGTAATACTAATCATAGTCATACCGATCACAGTAAGTGATTAATATTTATAAGTAATAATAAGGGGATAGCTCTGCCGAGTTATCCCCTTTTCACAATATGGGTTAACGACTCAAATGCCATCAGTAAAGAGCCATTTGATGAAGTGACGTGTTACTTCAATAGTCTGACTAACAAAGCGCCCGGTTCACGCATCGGATCTTGATTGACACTGAGTACATAGCCATCAGCAGGGGCGTAATAACGTTGTTTTTCAGAACCAAAACTATCATATTGAATTGAAATCAATTGTTTTGATTGTACTGATTCACTGACCTTAACTTGAGGGAGAGCGAAACCACCGACATTGGCTCTAATGGTCACCGTTTCTTTGCCTTCAAAGCAGGCATAGTGAGGCTGATCTATCTTTGTAGAGATGATATTTTCCGAGTGCAGGATATTCATCACGCCATTCACTGAACGCTCAATGAGGTCGGGTTGTAAAACCTTTCCAGAACCAACCTCGACGGTGATAGCGGGCGTACCACTTTTATTGAGCTGCGTTTCTAAAACGCCATCATCACCTGGATCATCAAAAATACAGTCAGGATTGATCAATCGAGCCATTTTGATTGCTGCGGGGATTCGATAATCGGCAAAGACATACAAAGGATACTCTGCTCCGCGAGTTTGGGTATGCAGATCGATAGCAAGATCCGCATTATGGCTGAGTAGGTTCTGCCAAATTGAATGTGTAAAACGTTGTGAGGCATCACCGTTCGGGTTTCCAGGGAATATACGGTTAAGGTTTGCTGGGGATGCATCCGGATCCGATGAAATAAAATCTCGGCTGTGCATCAACATACCTGACACATTAATCATCGGAATAATGATGACTGTGCCGTGTATCTCCTCGTTTACGAGCTTTTGAATGACCTTCTGTGCGGTAATAACTCCATTTAATTCATCACCATGAACGCCTGCCGTTACCATTATTTTGCGAGCATTTTGACTTTGCTCACCGCGATAGACGACCACAGGTAAATGATGATTTTGACCAACACCGTTAGTTTGTGCCTCAAACCAGAAACGATGGCATCCCATCGGTAAGTCATCAACATTGAGTTGAGATATTACAGGGTGTCCATTTAGAACATCATTGGTATAAGTAGTTTTTCTCACACTAGTTTCCTTTGTCTCTGGTTCACAATCTATTCTGAGTCTGTGTTGGATGATTGTTATTGAAAGCTGTGATTAAAAATGGGCAGTAAACTGCCCATTGAGATACACGTAAATATTGAAAGGCGCTGTTATGCAAAACCCAGCAGGTGAGCCGCAACAATAATAACGCTCGACAAGCAGAATAGCAGCACGATAAAGCGCCAGCAGAATTTTGCCCAATCACCCCAGTCAATGCGGCATACACCTAGTGTTGCCATCAAAGAAGCTGATGTTGGGACGATGATATTGGTAAAGCCATCACCTAGCTGGAATGCTAAAACCGCGACTTGACGAGTCACACCTGCTAAATCGGCGAGTGGCGCCATTAATGGCATCGTTAGAGCTGCCTGCCCTGATCCTGACGTTACAAAGAAGTTGAAAATAGCTTGGAAGGCGAACATCAGCCAAGCAGCCATCGCTTCTGGCAATGCACTAATCACACCGCCCGCACTGCTTAAGATTGAATTCAGTACGCTTGGCTCGGTTGCATCGCTGCCGCCGCCTAAAATCAGCAAGATACCTTTAGCACTACCCACAAGAATAGCGGGCGCTAGCATCACACTTGCGCCTTCCTTAAATGAATCGGCCATGTCGTTGATGGTCATATCATTTAATCGGAAAATAACACCGATTAAGCCAGCAACAAATCCCATAGTGAAAAACTGAGAGGCAATTTCAGGAATGTACCATGCGTGAACCACTACACCCCAAATAACCCAGGTCATGCTCGCTATCACGGTGAGAATCACCAACGTATCGCCGATATTCCAACGTGATTGAGTCAAGTCTCCTTGTTGCTTCTTGAAGTAAACATCACCAGCTTTACTGTAAGATTTCGAAGGGTCTTTCTTTACCGAATTCGCATACCACATCGTAAAAGCGATGCCGAGCGCGGTGAAGAAAACCCATAGAGCGATACGCACCGATGCCCCAGATAAGACAGGTACACCAGCAATGCCTTGGGCAACAGCAACAGAAAATGGGTTCATCCAAGAAGCAGCAAAACCAATCTGAGTCGCTACGTACGTCACCATTACCGTAGTAATACCATCATAGCCAATACGTACCATTAGCGGCACGATAATAATGGCAAAGGCGACGGCTTCTTCACCCATACCAAATACAGCCCCACCGAGCGAGAACAGTGCAAATAATACTGGAATGAAAAGAGATTGACTGCCCTTGGTTTTGTCTATGAGACGCAAGATACCGTTATCAATAGTACCTGTGCGCATCACAATGCCGAAAGCACCGCCAATCACAAGCATAAACATGATAACGCCGATTGCTGAACCCCACTTAGATCCAGACACTAAACCTTCAAATACGAAGTTCATTAAGCCGATATCACCACCGCTGGCGAATAGTCCGACAGTATTGTAAATCGGGTTGCCTTGGGGGTCGGTGTGATAGGCAAATGAAGCTGGATCTAGAACGGTACGAGTTTTCTCTGCACCATCAGAAACATAGCTGATGTCTTGTGTTTCAAACATGCCTGCAGGTATGACATATGTCATTGCAGTCGCAAGCAACGCGATAAAGAAAATTAGCACCAGAGTATCTGGCATTTTCCATGTCTTATTTTGGATGGTATCCGATGTTGTGGTTGTCGTGCTCATTGTCAGTTTTTAGCTATAATTAAGATTGGCATAAAATATCACTAATTAAGCATATAATGTCAATTTTAAGTTGGTTTTTGGCTTGCTTGGTGGTGTTATGTTCTTGTTTTTGCGTGGCATGATGGTTTTTATTTTTAACTTGTTATTGCCTGGTTTTATTTAGAGGTAAAAAGTCCTAGCTCAGGTGCTTTTTAAGCAGTGCGGTAAGTTTCATAGCGCGACTCTGGATATATAAAAAACTATACCTTATGAGACTGTATCTAAGGTTGTCTCAAAAGTTTTCGCTTCTTCCTTTTTTCTTTCTTGGAGTTTGTGAGCTTTGGGATCTATACGTTGTGCTACAAGCTCTCTGAGTTCCTGTACTAGAATCCTTTCGGTTGCGAGCGTCGTAGTTGGATAGGTTCCTAAGGAAATACTAGCGCGCTTTCTTGAAGCTGGATTGGTATAAACGTACCGCCATGATTTAGTTCCATTTGGCAATACTCTGATCTGTAACCCATTCCCATCAGAAAGAACTTGCTCTTTGTCTGTTGCTCGAGTGTTTTTAACTTTAGCGTCAGTTAGAGGCGGAACTCGTCTTGGCATTTAGTTTCCCTTAGTACCCAATTTAAGTGGTGATTTGAGTATAAGGTAAATAGTTGGGTACTAAAAACGTGGGATAGTATGAAGCATCATGAGGCAGAATAGGTGGTGTTTTATAAGTAAGTACATGTAATTAAATACAAAAAAGGCCACCCGAAGGTGGCCTTTTCCAAACGTTTGGTGGAGCTGGCGGGAGTTGAACCCGCGTCCAAAAATCATTCATCATTGGTACTACATGCTTAGTCGATCTTTAATTTCACCAGCAACCTGCGAACCGACACGCTAGTTAAAGGCTAACCTGAATTATAATTCGCGCTTTTCCTCTCAGGTGGGAGAAGCCACGCTAGCTAGTTTGGGTTTGATCTCTTATTGGTCCCCGTCTTACGAGCGGAAGCTAGGGTAAGAGAGCTCTGAGCAGGTTATTAAGCTGCTAGTGCGTAGTTTTCGTCGTTTGCGACTATTTTTTTGCGGCTTTTAACGTGGCCAACCGCCCCACGGCATGCACCTCAGACTTCAAAATTCCTGTCGAATCCTAAATCAGCCCCAAGTGTTATTTGCATAGTACCAGAAAAGCTTACCCTGTCTAGCACTGTGCGTTTAAGTGCTTAAAATTAACGCAAATTACTCTTCATAATTCGTGCTTTATCTCTCGCCCAATCTTTTTCTTTCATATCAGTACGTTTATCGTGCAGCTTTTTACCTTTCGCTACACCAACTTTAATCTTCGCCCAAGAGCGAGACCAGTAAAGTGCGGTTGCGACAAGTGTCATGCCTTCACGGTTAATACGACCGATAAGGTTATCGAGTTCTTTTCTCGACATTAGTAGTTTACGGATGCGTGTTGGGTTCGCCACGATATGAGTACTCGCTTGAGTTAGCGGAGTGATCGTCATACCACTGATGAATGCTTCGCCATCTCGGATGTAGACGTAGCTTTCTGCGATATTGGTTTTGCCTTCACGTAGGGATTTTACTTCCCAGCCTTGTAGCTCAAGCCCCGCTTCTATCTCATCATCGATGAAATATTCGTGGCGAGCTTTCTTATTAAGCGCAATGGTATTACTACCGGCTTTTGATTTTGATTTATTCTTTGCCATAATGGCCTCATTATACGGATTGCACCCTAGTTGGGGAATCCTTTTTATTTGCGCTCTGGCCCAATACAATTAAAATTGCAGTTTGTGTTAATGTAACGCTGTCTTTAACAGGAGTCTATATGCCAAAGGTTACTCGTTCAGCATTAGTGTCGTTTAGTGCCGACCAGATGTTCAACTTGGTCAATGATGTTGCTCGTTATCACGAGTTTTTGCCAGGGTGTTCTGGTTCACGTGTGATCGAATCTTCAGATTCAACTATGGTGGCTTCGGTTGATGTCTCTAAAGCTGGTATCAGCAAAACATTTACCACATCGAACCGCTTAGCGGATGGTGCTGAGATCTTGATGGAGCTGGTGGACGGCCCGTTCAAAAAATTGCAGGGCGGTTGGTATTTTACTCCGCTCGATGAGCAAGCGTGTAAGGTTGAGCTTAAGTTGGAGTTTGAATTTTCTAGCCGAATGATTGAAATGGCATTTGGTAAGGTTTTCAATGAGCTGACGAGCAATATGGTCAGTGCTTTTACTCAACGCGCGAAACAGGTTTATTAAGCCATGACTATTGAATCAGATATGATCCACGTAGAAGTTGTGTTTGCGCTTCCACATGAGCAGCGTGTATTTACCTTAGTGGTAAATAAGAACGCGACCGTTGAAGAGATTATTGCGCAGTCTGGTGTTTTAGAGTTGTATCCAGAAATCGACTTGGCGAAAAATAAAGTTGGCGTATACAGCCGCAACGTTAAGTTAGATGCAACCGTTCGAGATAAAGATCGTATCGAAATTTATCGAGCACTGTTAGCCGATCCAAAAGAAATTCGCCGTAAGCGTGCTGAACAAGCGAAAGCGGCGGCTAAATCGTAATACCAAACAAATTTGAATGATAAAGAAGCTCGCATTAGCGAGCTTTTTTTCATCTGTTTGTTAGACAATACAGTCTACAGTCTCATTTGTTAGCAGATATTAAAAAGCCTGCTCATATGAGCAGGCTTTTGCGATTCTTGCTTTTGACTGGAAAGCTTTGTTAGTTGAAAGCTAGCGAAGGCTTTCGAAGAATTCATCACTGGCTTCAAAATCACCATTGATCGTCACTAAGGTGCCCGTTGCATCAAAGTTAACAACAAGATTTTTTTGAATCGAGTCTTCATGGCCTTTTGTGTGGTGGTAAATGTAGTACCACGTATCTGGGTAGCCATTTTCGATAAGCATAGGTGAGCCCATAACGTAACGAACTTGTGTTTTTGTCATGCCAAACTTGAGCTGATCGACAGCTTCCTGTTCAACATAGTTACCCTGATTGATGTCAATTCGATAAACCAACTTCTCTAATAGAGAGCAACCGGTCAACATTGTTAGTGCAAGTGGAACTGCAACTAACCACTTTTTAATTCGCATAGTTTGAGATCTTTCTTCGCTAAAATACTGCCTGATAATAAACAAGCTCCAGCAAGAAGTAAAAAGCTCCTTGCGCTTTGAGCTTGTTATGACTGGCAATTTTGAATTAAGTTGCAAAATTGCCAAGAATTTTCGGTAAATTATCAGAAAGTTGCTGAATATGTAACCTATGCTGCGATTAATAACTCTTTTGCATTGGCAAGCGTCGATTCGGTAATCTGGCTGCCACCAAGCAGTCGAGCAAGCTCTGAAACGCGTTGTTGCTCATCAAGCGTGTGCATTTGAGTCTCGGTTTTACCTGATTTCGTGTTCTTCGCTACAAAAAGTTGTTGGTGACCGCAACCGGCAACTTGAGGTAAGTGAGTCACGCACATAACTTGTGTCGATTCGCCCAGCTTACGTAGCATTTTTCCGACAACCGCAGCGGTTGGTCCACTGATACCCACATCGACTTCATCGAAAATCAGGCTTGGTGTATCCACTTTTTGCGCTGTGATCACCTGAATCGCCAGTGAGATTCGTGATAACTCACCACCAGAGGCCACTTTCGCAATCGGCTGCATTGGTTGGCCTGGGTTGGTCGAAACAATGAAGGTCACGTTATCCATACCCAATGGAGAAGGGTGTGTGTTGGTGTTGTTCACTTCAATGGCAAACTGCGCTTTTTCCATGCTCAGTTCGTGCATGCTTTGCGTGATCAGCTTGTTGAGCTCTTTTGCGTAACGAGTTCGAGATTTATGAAGCTTCTCTGATTTAGCAACGAACGATTGGTATTGGTTTTCTACCTCGTTGGCCAGTTCTTCCAATTTTTCATCAGAGCAATCAAGCGCTTCAACTTGTTGTAGTAAGTCTTGATGGTGCTTATACAGCTCTTCAGGTAACACGTGGTGTTTACGAGACATCGACATCACTTTAGAGAAACGCTCCTCAACGTAAGCCATACGACCGGGATCAACATCAATGCTGTCTAGGTAGGTTCTTAACTCGTTGTTGGTCTCTTCGATCTGAATAATGGCTTCAGAAAGCAAGTTCGGTAACTCGGCCAATCTTTCATCTAGCTCAGCTAACTGAATTAAGGAGTTATTGGCCGATTGCAGAATACCAAGCGCATTAACTTCTTCGCCTTCATAAATAAGCTCGATAGCTTGCTGACAGGTTGTGGCCAGTTCTCCGCTATTGGAGAGGCGCTTATGCTCTTGTTCGAGGTCTTCATATTCTTCCTCCCCAATAGACAGCTCATTTAACTCTTTGATTTGGTATTCAAGAAGTTGTTTTTGAGCTTGGTTTTGCTGGCTATTCTCACGTAACTCTTTTAAGTGGTTATCCGCTTGTCGCCATGCTTGGTAAGCATTACGTGTCGATTTCAATAGGTTCAAGTGGCCTGCGTATTGATCAAGCATGGCCATTTGATAATCGCTTTTCATCAACTGGTGATGCGCGTGTTGACCATGGATGTTGATCAACAGTTGTCCAAGTGATTTCAATTGCGAAAGAGGGACAGGGCTACCGTTGATGAATGCACGAGAACGACCTTCTTTTGAGATGGTTCTGCGCAGGATGCACTCACTGCCATCAAGCAATTCGTTGTCTTCTAACCAGCGGGTTGCATGCAGATTGTTCTCAAGTAAAAAAGCGGCACTGACTTCGGTTTTTTCTTCACCTTGTCTAACCATTCCTGCATCTGATCGTCCTCCAAGACATAAGCCTAAAGCGTCGATAGCGATAGATTTACCTGCACCAGTTTCCCCGGTGATTGTTGTCATGCCTTTAGAGAGTTCTAGCTGTAAAGACTTAACAATAGCGAAATTATTAACACTTAAATGAGCCAGCATTTTTATTTACCTGTATAACTGAACAATACTGTATATAAGCTCAGTATATACTGTTTCTTTATACAGTAAAGTCGACAGGTGAAAATTTTTTGCGACCGTTATCAGAATTGAGGTTGTTCGTAGATCACTGAAACCGCTATAGATTCCCAACTCAGTCGTTCCTCCCTCTTGGGAGTGGAGGTATAAGGAACTGCAGAGAAGCTAGAGCCGACGGGCTTTTACTGGCAATAAAAAGGCTGACGAATGTCGTCAGCCTTTCAAATTTTCGGTTACCACTGGAGCGTTTATTCTTTTAGAACAGCTTACTCGACCAACCTAGTTTGTTACGTAGAACATGGTAGTAGTTGTAGTCTTTAGGATGGATCAACTTAAGTACATTCGGGCTTTGGTAAATGTGGATCTCATCACCAGGAGAAACAGGCAGTGAGATTTGACCATCGCAGCTCACCTCCTGAGTTCCACGGTTATCAGGCGATACGATAAGCTTAATACGACGCTTGCCATCCACCACTAATGGGCGGCTTGAAAGGGTATGCGGGAACATTGGCACGAGTGAGATAGCATTTAGGCTTGATGACAGGATAGGGCCGCCGCCGGAAAGCGAGTAGGCGGTAGAACCTGTCGGTGTTGAGACGATTAAGCCATCAGAGCGCTGTGAGAAGGCGAAGCTATCATCGATATACACTTCGAACTCGATCATGTGCGCCACTTGTCCGGGGTGCAGTACTGCCTCATTAAGTGCCGCATTGTGGCTTTTTATCTGGCCGTGACGATGAATTTCCGTTTCAAGTAAGAAGCGCTCTTCTTCCATGAACTCGCCTTTGAGAACATCAGTCAACGCGCTCTGGAAGTTTTCAGGGTTGAGATCGGTTAGGAAACCAAGATTACCTCGGTTAACACCAATCACTGAAATGTCGAAACGTGACAAGATTCTAGCGGCACCGAGCATATTTCCGTCACCACCGACCACAATAGCGAGATCGGCGCGTTTACCTAATTCAATCAGGCTAGAAAAATGTTCTTTTGGGATGTCGTCCAAAATAGTGGCGAGTCTGTCATCAACAAACACTTGATAACCCTCAGCACTTAACCACTGATAGAGCTCTCTATGAGTCTGAATTGCTTGCTGATCTCGAGGTTTACCGATAATGGCGATGACTTCAAATGGCTTTTTCATAACGTTTCCAAACGAATTAGGCTTGAATCAAAATTCTTCATCCCCATAATAAAGGCAAGTTGAACGTCTATGCGAGTGTTTTATATCAATTTGGGGCGCAAACACGCCTGTCACTTGCATTGAAAACGAATTCTGGAGATATCATGAGCAACGAAGAAAACAAAGTAACCGAAGCAGAGCTAGATCAGATCATCGCTGAAGCTGAGAAAGTTGAAGAAGCTGAACTGAATGAAGACGCTGCTGATGAGCAGGAAGCAAAAATCGCTCAACTGGAAGCTGCACTGCTTTCTAGTGAATCTAAAGTGAAAGAGCAGCAAGATTCTGTTCTTCGCGCGAAAGCTGAAGTTGAAAACATGCGTCGCCGTAGCGAACAAGAAATTGATAAAGCGCGTAAATTCGCTTTGAACAAGTTTGCTGAAGGTCTGCTTCCTGTAATCGACAACCTAGAGCGTGCAATGCAAGCAGCAGACGCTGAAAACGAAGTGGTTAAGCCACTGTATGAAGGTGTTGAGCTAACGCACAAAACGTTCGTAGACACAGTTGCTAAGTTTGGTCTTAAAGAGATCAACCCTGAAGGTGAAGCGTTCAACCCTGAATTCCACCAAGCGATGTCTATTCAAGAAAGCCCAGATCACGAATCGAACACGGTTATGTTTGTGATGCAAAAAGGCTACGAACTAAACGGTCGTGTGGTTCGCCCAGCGATGGTTATGGTTGCTAAGTAATGACGAATTACGTTGCCAAGTGATTGACTGGTGCATTGACTTAGTTAGTCGCAGCGACAAAATAAATCACTGGTTTGCGTAAAATAAAAAGAGAGGTATAGGCCTCTCTTTTTTTGTGCCTATAACTTGAGAGTCCACGTAAATAAGCATCAAAACCGCATTAAGAATGTCGTTCTTTTTATTTCATTCAGATCAGCGATTTAGAGTTTTGTGTTATGAAACTTGTTGTGATTGAGTAAATGTTTTGATGTCACATTTGTGATGTTTTTGTAAATAAATACTTTTAATTGTTATCTTTGTATGTAAAATCCACTGCCATATAGCGATTTTGGTCGCATATATAACTATAAAAGTACAAATTTCAAACACAACAAACTGGAGAAGAACGATGGATAAATCGCTCTCAAGTAAAATTTTTGTAGGCTTGTTCGCCGGTCTACTTATTGGTACTGCTATTCAGTACCTATTCAGCGGTATTGCTATTTTTGATACGTATCTACTTGGCGCTGCCGAAGGTGCTGGTGGTATGTTCGTATCACTTATCAAATTGCTTGTAGTTCCTCTTGTTTACGTATCTATTGTTTGCGGTATTGTTGAGCTAAAAGATATTCGTTCATTTGGTCGTCTTGGTGGTAAAACCTTTGGTCTTTACATTATTAACACCATCATCGCGATTTCAGCAGCGCTAACGATTGGTCTTATTTTCCAACCAGGTGCAGGTGCGAACCTTGCGGGTACGGTTTCTGAGACAATTGCGCTTACAACAACTGAAACGCCAGATATCTTCTCTCTTGTTGTTAATATCGTTCCTAGCAACCCTGTAGAAGCATTTGCAAGTGGAGACATGCTGCAAATCATCTTCATGGCTATTCTGACTGGTCTTGCTATCCAAGCTCTTGATTCTCGTGGTGGCCCAGCTATCAAGACATTCAAGATGGCTAACGAGATCATGATGAAGCTTATCGGCCTAGTAATGAGCCTGGCTCCGTTTGGTGTATTCGCACTGATGATTCAACTAGGTGCAACACTTGATGCAGACACGCTAATGTCGGTAGCTGGTTATGTAGCACTGGTTGTTGCAATGCTAGTGTTCTGGATTTTCTTCTTCTACCCAATGATGGTTGGCATCGCGACAGGTATTACACCTAAGCAATTCCTACGTGCAATCCGTGAGCAAATCCTTTTCTCACTATCAACAGCAAGTTCGAATGCGACAATTCCTGTAACAATGCGCACCCTAACTGAAAAGCTTGGTGTATCTAAATCAGTGGCTGGTTTCGGTGTTCCACTAGGCGCGACAATGAACATGTCTGGTGTATCTATCTACATCGCACTAGCGACAATGTTCGTAGCAAACGCATTCGGTCAACCAATCAACACTGCTGACATCTTTACTCTTGGTCTAACTATCTTGCTACTGTCTATCGGTGCTGGTGGTGTTCCGGGTGGCGGTGTTGTAATGGTCGGTGTTCTTTTGCACCAACTAGGTTTACCACCAGAAGGTCTAGCGATTGTTGCTGCTGTTGACCGTATCTGTGACATGTTCTGTACTTCTTCAAACGTAGTCGGTGATACAGCGGTTAACACTATCGTTGCTAAGTCTGAAAACGAAATTGGCGTTGAAGCTAACGAAGAAGCTGAGCTGCAAAAAGCAGAAGCTTAATTCTTAATTAAGACTCAATAACTGCGAAGCCCCGCTCAACCAGAGCGGGGCTTTTTTGTTTCTGATGATAAGTGCTTTGGGCTATCTGATAACTTGGCTAAAAATATCTTTGATTGGTGTTAAGTCTCATTTTTTCTTTTTACTCGTGCCGAATTGGCCATCAGTTTTCAATCTTTAATATAGATCACATATAATAATACAATATTATTTTATTGTTCTGACAACCTACATTATGACGACATAAAGGAAACCCAATAATGAAGCTGTCTTACCTTAGCCTACTGACTGCCAGCCTTTTAGCCGCTCCCGCTCTTGCTTCTAATCACGATATTGGTCAACAGTTCAATCTTGACCCTGCAAAAGCACCAGCACAAAACTTCGATTTATCTAAATGGAAAATTAACTTACCGGAGCTGACGACTGAAGGGTCTAGAAAAGGTAAAACGCTGGAGATTGGTAAAAAGGAACTGTCGAATGTAGACACGCCTTACGTTCACCCTAAATGGTTCTACACGGATGCTGAATCTGGTGCGATGGTGTTTGTGGCTCCGAATACAGCTCCAACGACGCCAAACAGTAAAAACACGCGTAGTGAGCTAAGAGCGATGCTAGCGGATAGCTACTCTGCGCCGAGCAACAACTTCGCGATTTCAAGCCATAAGAACGCGGAAGAGTTTGGTTCTATCGGTGGTCAAATGACGGCAACACTTTCTGTTGATCAGGTGAGTACCAGCGGTAGCTACAAAAAAACAGGCGCATTCTCGGTAGTGATCGGCCAAATTCATGGTTCAGACAATGAGCCACTGAAAATTGTTTACCGCAAGTTGCCAGAACATGAGCATGGTTCGTTAACGTGGAACTATGAGTTAAACCCGCCGACAGAGATGAAAAACGCGAAGGATGAAAACGGAAAGAAACTTCGTAAAGACATTCGCCATGATGTATTTGGTCAATACAATCTGAAAAAAGGCAGCTCGGACCCTGCTGATGGCATCAAGCTAGGTGAAGTGTTCTCATACGATGTGAATATCAAAGATAACATCATGCACTTAACCTTTACTAAGAATCCAAACTCAGCCGATCCTATTGTGAAGACGTATGATGTTGATTTGGCCAAGGGTAAGTATCAGGGGCATGATATCGACCTTGGTTATGGACAGGACTGGATGTACTTCAAGGCGGGCGCATACAATCAATGCAACACTAAGAAGTCGAGCTCAGCCTGTGAATGGCGTGGTATGGAAGCGGGTGATTACACTCAAGCGAGCTTCTACCAGTTAGTGCTCAACCAATAATATGGCTGAATCAGTCACCATTTGAACAATATTTAACTGATTAATATCTATTTGAAAAAGACCTTCCACATGAAGGTCTTTTTTTATGGCATCTGGAATAGGGTTGAGGTTTCAATGTGGCGACAAATGCGAGAGTTTCTCAACATTGGAGCCTTAATTGGCAAGGGATCGGTCACTTTTTACCTTTATGTAAAAAGATACGGGAAAAAATAGATTTTTTTTACTTATTCCCTTGAAAACCAGTTTGCAGCCCTTATCTATGGTGCATACGAAAGCAAATTACATTTGCACTTTAATTTTGTGTATTAGGGTTGATTCCCTGATTACCACCCCCACATATGTGGGTATAGCAAAAACTTAATAGAAAATATTTCGGAGATGGCCTGATGGGTAAAATCATTGGTATTGATTTAGGTACTACTAACTCTTGTGTTGCTGTTCTTGACGGCGACAAACCACGCGTAATTGAAAATGCTGAAGGCGAACGCACAACAGCATCAGTAATCGCATACACAGAAGGCGAAACGCTAGTTGGTCAACCTGCAAAACGTCAAGCTGTTACTAACCCTCAAAACACACTGTTCGCTATCAAGCGTCTAATCGGTCGTCGTTTTGAAGATGAAGAAGTTCAACGCGATATCGAAATCATGCCTTTCAACATTGTTAAGGCTGACAACGGTGATGCATGGGTTGAAGCGCAAGGCCAAAAAATGGCTGCTCCTCAAGTATCTGCTGAAGTTCTTAAGAAAATGAAGAAAACAGCTGAAGACTTCCTAGGCGAAGAAGTAACTGGCGCAGTAGTAACTGTTCCTGCTTACTTCAACGATGCTCAACGTCAAGCAACGAAAGATGCTGGCCGTATCGCTGGTCTAGATGTTAAACGTATCATCAACGAACCAACTGCTGCTGCTCTAGCTTACGGCCTAGACAAGCAAGGTGGTGATCGCACTATCGCTGTATACGACCTTGGTGGTGGTACATTCGATATCTCTATCATCGAAATCGATGAAGTAGAAGGCGAGAAAACTTTCGAAGTTCTTTCAACTAACGGTGACACTCACCTTGGTGGTGAAGATTTCGATAACCGCATGATCAACTACCTAGTAGATGAGTTCAAGAAAGAGCAAGGTATCGACCTTAAAGCTGATCCACTAGCAATGCAGCGTGTTAAAGAAGCAGCAGAAAAAGCGAAAATCGAGCTTTCTTCTACTACTCAAACTGACGTAAACCTACCTTACGTTACTGCTGATGCGACTGGTCCTAAGCACATGAACATCAAAGTGACTCGTGCGAAGCTTGAGTCTCTAGTTGAAGACCTAGTTCAACGTTCTCTTGAGCCACTAAAAGTAGCTCTAGCAGATGCTGACCTATCTGTAGGCGAAATCACTGACGTTATCCTAGTTGGTGGTCAAACTCGTATGCCTATGGTTCAAGCTAAAGTAACTGAATTCTTCGGTAAAGAGCCACGTAAAGACGTGAACCCTGACGAAGCTGTTGCAATGGGTGCTGCTGTTCAAGGTGGTGTACTAGCTGGTGACGTTAAAGACGTTCTACTACTAGACGTTACTCCTCTATCTTTCGGTATCGAAACGATGGGCGGCGTGATGACTAAGCTTATCGAGAAAAACACAACTATCCCTACTAAAGCGGATCAAGTGTTCTCTACAGCTGAAGACAACCAAAACGCAGTAACTATCCACGTTCTTCAAGGTGAGCGTAAGCAAGCGACTTACAACAAGTCTCTTGGTCAGTTTAACCTAGAAGGTATCCAACCAGCACCACGTGGCATGCCACAAATCGAAGTAACATTCGACCTAGATGCTGATGGTATCCTGAACGTATCTGCTAAAGATAAAGCAACAGGTAAAGAGCAGAAGATCACTATCCAAGCATCAGGCGGCCTGTCTGAGGAAGAGATCGAAGCAATGGTACAAGAAGCAGAAGCTAACAAAGAAGCGGACAAAAAGTTCGAAGAGCTAGTAACTGCACGTAACCAAGCTGACCAAATGATTCACGGCACTAAGAAGCAAGTAGAAGAAGCTGGTGAAGCTCTACCTGCAGACGAGAAAGCTAAAATCGAAGCGGCTATCACTGCACTAGAAGAAGTTAAGTCTGGTAACGATAAAGAAGCTATCGACGCTAAAGTTCAAGAACTTATGCAAGCAGCTCAAAAGCTAATGGAAATTGCTCAACAGAAAGCTCAAGCTGAACAAGCTGGTGCTGACGCTGGTGAACAACCTAAGCAAGACGACGATGTTGTAGACGCTGAGTTTGAAGAAGTTAAAGAAGACAAAAAATAATTTCGTCGCAGAGTAGCCTGATTTCGTTATCGGAAGTGTCCACCTACTAACGTAGGCTCCGCGCTTCCACTTAGGACTCAAGCTATCTGCTTAGAAATTTGTCTCAAAGACTTATTATTGCGGGCGTCAGAGGTAACTCTCACGCCCGTAAATTTGTATTTAGACTTGTCGATCTAGATAATAGCTTTATTCGGCATTTCAGCCGGCAGAACTTTTATCTAGATTGATACACAGACTACTGAAGTGATCATTCGGTAGTAGCAATTATTTTGGTGACCTAGAACATGTCAAAACGTGATTTTTACGAAGTATTAGGCGTAAGCCGCGATGCATCAGAGCGCGATATTAAAAAAGCGTACAAACGCTTAGCGATGAAATTCCACCCGGACCGTAACCAGGGTGATGAGACCGCAGCAGATAAGTTTAAAGAAGTAAAAGTAGCGTACGAGATCCTAACCGATTCTCAAAAGAAAGCAGCTTACGACCAATACGGTCATGCAGCCTTTGAACAAGGTGGCATGGGCGGCGGCGGTGGTTTCGGCGGCGGTGGCCAAGGTGACTTCGGCGATATCTTCGGTGACGTATTTGGCGACATCTTCGGCGGCGGTCGTCGTGGTGGCGGTCAACAGCGTGCACAACGTGGTTCAGATCTACGTTACAACATGGAACTTTCTCTAGAAGAAGCGGTTCGTGGTGTTTCTAAAGAAATCGAAGTACCAACACTTGTAGAGTGTGATACTTGTGACGGCAGCGGCGCGAAAGCGGGTTCTTCTGCACAAACGTGTGGCACTTGTCATGGCCACGGCCAAGTACAAATGCGCCAAGGTTTCTTTGCGGTTCAACAGACTTGTCCTACTTGTAACGGTAAAGGCAAGATCATCAAAGACCCATGTAACTCATGTCATGGTCAAGGTCGCAAACAGAAGACGAAAACACTTAACGTTAAGATCCCTGCTGGTGTTGATACTGGCGATCGTATTCGTCTATCAGGCGAAGGCGAAGCGGGAGAGCAAGGCGCTCCAGCTGGCGATCTGTACGTACAAGTACACGTAAAAGAACACAACATCTTTGAACGTGACGGCAACAACCTTTACTGCGAAGTACCAGTAAGCTTCTCTATGGCTGCTCTAGGCGGTGAAGTTGAAGTTCCAACACTGGATGGTCGTGTAAACCTTAAGGTACCAGAAGAGACACAAACGGGCCGTATGTTCCGTATGCGTGGCAAGGGCGTGAAAGGCGTTCGTGGTGGCGGTGTGGGCGATCTAATCGTTAAGCTAGTGGTTGAGACTCCAGTTAAGCTAAGCGCTCGCCAGAAAGAATTACTGCGTGAATTCGAAGAAACCTGTGGTGGTGAAGCGGCAAGCAAGCATAAGCCAAAGTCTGAAGGTTTCTTTAGCGGCGTTAAAAACTTCTTCGATGACCTAACTAAGTAATTAGATTGTTGATACTTTAAGTTGTTGATAAAATTAAAAAACCTGCTCATGTAGCAGGTTTTTTTTGTATCTCAAACCTGGTTCTTTCTCTTTCTCTTTCTCTTCACCTGAAACCCTCATCACACTACATCCAGCAGGCTTCTGGGTATTCGACATTAGCACTGTCGAGAGTGAGCACTTTATGGTTTTGTCCATCGAAGCAGTTGTCTTTATCTTGACCTACTCCCGACTGAGGTGTTGCTGTAATCGTATAGGCAGCAGAAGCCGAACTGGTGACACTGAAAACAAAACGACTCGCTTCGGTATCGCAGATCAAACAATCGCTTCCCGAAACAATACCACTCCAGTCATAACCGCTGTCATAGGCTGCTTCTAGTTCTAATTGAATTCGAGCTATGTCAGCGAGTGCGCTAGTTCGATGTCCAGTCACTACGTGGTTGGTATAGCTCGGATAGGCGATAGCCCCCAAAATCCCAATGATGGCAACCACAATCAATAACTCGATCAATGTCATCCCTTTTACGCGCGTGTTGTTGCTGTTGCATTTATTTTTTCGAATCATCACGAGGACTTCCTTTTCACTTATCTGGCTATTTTTCCTTAGTGTTAGCATGTGCGCAAGGTTGAGTACGGTTGCTCAAGTTATTACATAGGAATTTGGGAAATGACTCGCGGGTTTACGCTATTAGAGCTGCTGATTACTGTAGTGGTGCTTTCAGTGCTACTGGCTGCGGCTGCCCCTAGTTTTAGTTCTTTGTTGGCTTCTTCTAAACTGCAGCGCTTAGCCCCTGAGGTTCATAGTTTTCTTATTACTGCCCGATCAGAAGCGGTCACTCGTAACCAAGAGCTTTATGTTTTGTTCTTGGTTTCAGGTGCCTTAGGTGGAACCGAAAGTTCTGATGGTGATTGGGATATGGTGTTGAGCAGTTCAACATTTTACGTTTCTGATAATGTACTTATGCATCTTGATGGTTCGGCATATAGAGGTATAAAAGTAGACTTTAATTTCTCCAATAGTACTTCAATTGCGATCGATAACGTCAGGGGACGTTTTCGAGACGGTAATGTTTCACTCGCCTCCACGAATGCGCTGTCGGATGTACTTTCAATCATCGCATCGAAAACGACAGGGCGGATCCGAATTTGCAGCAGTGACCCAAACAGCGATGGGCGCAATAGCATAGGTCATTATGGTTATGAGATCTGTGGCTAGGAGTGTTCAAGGTAGTACCTTGGTCGAAATGTTAGTGGCCTCTGTGATCGGTGTGATTGTTATCGGTACTATCGGCTCGGTATTTGTTACCAACCAACGTTTGAGTTCAGAAAAGAGCTTGGAGCTGCTCTTATCTCAGAACCTATTCGCTACTACTCAAATGATGAAAGAGGAGCTCTGGCGAGCCGGTTATGATGCAGACTCTGGACAATCAGTGAAGCTATCGGGCGCTGCCAATACGATTTATACCTTTCAATCCAGTGCCAGTGAATCTTACGTTGGTTTTGTTTATCGACAAAACAGCGCATCTTCGGCCTATCGAAACATTGTCTATCAATTTAAGGGTAATAAGCTGAACTATTGCCAAGAAGAATCTTCTTATTTATTAGATATCACTCAGATTACGTCATCTGGTTTGGGAGCAATGACATGTGAAAGTTTGTTTTTCGAAAAGCAAATAGAAGTAGAACTTTTTTTGGTTTCTGTAACTGAGTTATCTAACAGTCTGGCAACCTCGCAAAGAGTCGATATCGCTCTAGAAGCTTCTCTTGTGAATGCAGATGAAAGTCAGAGAGTAGTGACTTCAGTGGTACAAAGGAATTGGCAATGATGCGATTAAAGCAAAATGGAGCGGTAACACTACTTCTAGTCAGTATTCTATTGATTGGTGTGCTGATCGTTTCTCTTGGTAGCTTTAAAACCACTTTTTACCAAATAAAGCGTGCTCAAAACGAGGTTCAAGCTCGCAAAGAACATTGGACCGCCGAGGGGGGATTGGAGTGTGGTCTAAGCGTTATTATTGAAAACAGCAGTACCGCGATCCCAGGTGATCTCCTGGATTCCTGTAGCAACAAGCTTTCTTCATTAGATAAATCATCCGATAACGCTAATATCCTTGTCTCAACCGCCAACAGAACATCGATTAATAAAGAAATTCGATTTTCTAATGATTCGGGTTTGGGGGCCATACAAGCAATATCGGCTCTCGAAATTATTTCCGAGGACATCATGGATATCGACCCTGAACTCAGTGAAACCAGTAACAACGGTGTATATGAGTGTGTGGCAGTTCGGTTTTTCGACTCTGTTATACACACCAAAGGTACAGGGGGGAGCTTAACCACCGTTTCTAATCCTGAGAATGCACCTGCAGATTTTAGCGCTTGTAAAGATGCGGTAACTGACTTGAGTGAGAGCGCAACGATTACCGCATCGGGTAGTGATCCTAGCGGTGCTTTTATGAGTGATTACGTTCATGACACCAATCTAAATGGTTTCGAAAACTACTTCGGGGTAAAGAAAACAACGGACAATATCAACGCCCTTAAAAGTAATGAATATGAGGTAATAAACCTATTAGAGACGGATTCTCACGGGAATACCGTGCATGTAGATTTCGATTCAAACACAAATAAATACGTGGGCAAGGAGTGCAGTACTCGAATCAATGATGCCTTTTCAGCTGGTAAAACTAAGGTGTGGGTCATTGGGGACTGTGTAGTTTGGCACCCAGCCATTAATATTGTGGATAGTGCAGGAACGATCACACCACGATCTTTAGTGGTCGAAAATGGGATTTTCGCAAATGGAAACGCCAGTGTACTTGATGGTGCTTTTTATCACTTGAATGACATGAGTGTCTTCAAGGACGCTTCAGGTGCTGAAAAAAACACGGACTTTCTTGCTGATAGTTGGGATAAGTTACCAGCAACGATGGATTACTCTTTATTGGTTGAAGAAAATAGTACCTATATAGCTAACGCTTCCTTCTTCCCTAAAGGAGGCATATTTTTGGATTCAATCGGGGGGCTTTCTACGATTAAAGGCTCGATGAATCTAGATTATCGAGGAGAATACAACCCGCATGATGAACCTGTCGAAATACAGTGGAAAAAGGGCTCATGGAGTGATTTCTAACCAGCGTGGTTTTAGTTTACTTGAAGTACTTATCTCTTTTCTACTGGTGGGCGTGGCCGCGTTAGGCATGGTCAAGCTGCAGACCTACACTGAGCAGAAAGCCGACTATGCGATTCAGAGTATCGAAGCGCTGCATTTTGCAGAAAGGCAGATGGAGTATTATCGAACTCGGGCGTCTAATGCGAGTGGGGCGGTAGGTTTAATTCCTTTTTCAGAACTAAATCAGGCGAGTCATTGTCTCAACACAGCAAGTTCAGATCCTTTATCCGGTTTGTCGGGGTCTGCCTATGCCATGACTTGTGAAGTGACTAATGCAAACGGTGCTCTGTCTAGCGCATTAAAAAGCATTACTGTCACAATTGCATGGCAAGATCGTATGAACCACGCACAAAGTATTTACCTCGAAACTATGCTCTCCAAATACAGTGAGTTTGATTGACCCTCAAGCAAACGTTTACTGCATGCCAAGGCTCATGCTACCCCTTTTACTGATAATTTTCACTCCTCGGACATTGTTTACGTGCTAGTTAAAAATCTGTATATGGAATGGTGTTTTTTATGTTTTTATATTGTTGTGGTTGTATGGTATTTTTGCAAAATATGTCTCCATTTATGGAAAATTAGGTGGAATCTTGTGCTTTTTAACAACGACTTTAATAGAATATGTGCTGTACCAATAGGCCGTGGTCAAAACTTATATTAGGCCTAAACAAAACAACATCACATATGGAGTTACAATGAGTAACCAAGCCGTAAAAAAAGCACCATCGACTGAGAAGATCAGTGGTATGGACCGCTTTCTAAACTTCATTGAACGCGCCGGCAACAAAATTCCAGATCCAGCAATCCTGTTCTTCTGGGCTCTAGTTATTGTATGGGTAGCATCTGCACTTTTATCGAATCTTTCATTCGACTTAATCAACCCTCAAACGGGTGCTGCTCTTGAAGTAAACAACCTACTAACTGGTGAAGCGCTTGCTAGCTTCCTAGCGAATATGGTTACCACGTTCACAGGCTTCGCACCTCTAGGCATCGTACTTGTTGCTATGCTAGGTGTTGGCGTTGCAGACTCTTCAGGCTTCATTACGACTGGCCTTAAGAAGATGCTTAACTTCACGCCAGCTAAGCTACTAACGCCGATGCTAATCTTGGTTGCTATCGTGTCTCACACAGCAGCTGATGCAGGTTACGTTCTAGTAATCCCTCTTGGCGGTATCATCTTCCACGCTGCGGGTCGTCACCCTCTAGCGGGTATTGCAGCAGCGTTTGCTGGTGTATCAGGTGGTTTCTCAGCGAACTTTATCCCTTCAGGTATTGATCCGCTACTAGCTGGTTTCACTCAAACAGCGGCAAACGTTCTTGACCCTGCATATGTGATCAACCCTCTAGCGAACATCTTCTTTACTGGTTTGTCTTCAATTCTAATTGTGGCAATTGGTTGGTACGTTACAGAGAAAATTATCGAGCCTCGTCTTGCTAATACGCCTGTAGATGAAGATGCAGAACAAGCACCTGATCTAGGTACGTTCACAGCCATTGAATCTAAAGCATTCAAATTCGCTGGTTGGGCAATGGTTGCCGGTATTGGTCTGCTTATCGCGGCTCTAATGCCTGAAAACTCAGCACTTCGTTCACCTGAAGGCGAATTAACGGCGTTCTCAGCACCAGTAATGAAGTCTATCGTTCCTCTGATCTTCATCCTGTTTATTATTCCGGGTATCGTCTACGGCCGTGTAGCGGGTACATTCAAGAATAGTAATGATGTTATCAAAGCAATGTCTGAGACGATGGCAACGATGGGCGCATACATTGTAATGTCGTTCTTCTGTGCTCAGTTCCTATCTGCATTCGCTCAATCAAACATCGGTACTATGCTGGCACTTTACGGTGCTGAAGGCTTGAAAGCGATGGACCTTCCAGGTGAAGCAACGGTTGTTGGTATGATTCTACTAACGGCTGCAGTTAACCTTCTTGTTGGTTCTGCTTCAGCTAAGTGGGCACTGATTGGTCCTATCCTAGTTCCAATGCTAATGGTTGTGGGTATCTCTCCTGAGCTATCTCAAGCGGCTTACCGTGTAGGTGACTCAGTGTCTAACATCATCTCTCCACTAATGGTGTTCTTCCCACTGGTTGTTGTTTACTGTCAGCGCTACGTTAAGTCGACAGGTATCGGTACTCTAGCTTCTCTAATGATGCCATTCTCGATTGCGATGTTAATCGGTTGGTCTATCTTCTTGCTAGCTTACTGGGCTCTTGGTATCCCACTAGGTATCCAAGCACCTTATACTTACACAATGTAAGATTGAACTAAGCAAAACTAAGCTTTATTCATTGCTAAGCCCGCACCGAAATGTGCGGGCTTTTTTTCGCTATTTTTTCCGTTTTTTATATCCAAGGTTTTTATATCCAAAACTTTCTATATCCAAAACTTTTTATATTCAAAATAAAGGCACTCAGCTTATACTCCGGATTACGGCTAATTGTTGGCCGGTAAATTTAGGAAATCCAAGCCACATGAAAATTCTGCTTTTAGTAGGGTTAATTGTTTTAAATGGTCTGTTTGCCATGTCTGAGATTGCATTGGTAGCAGCAAAAAATAGTCGGCTGAAACGCTTAGCCAAAAAACACCGCTCCGCTCAGGTTGCTCTTGATCTCAAAGAAAACCCAACCCGCTTCCTCTCTACAATCCAAATCGGTATCACGGTAATCGGCCTACTCAGCGGGATTGTGGGTGAGGCGACGCTATCGGCTCCACTAGCCGTTCAACTTGAACTGTGGGGAGTAGACCCAACACAAGCGAACATCTTGTCTACTGCGGTTGTGGTGGTAGGTATTACTTATTTCGCTATCGTTGTCGGTGAGTTGGTACCAAAGCGTTTTGCTCAGTCTCAAGCTGAAAACATTGCTGTGTTAGTCGCGCTGCCAATCTTCTGGTTATCTAAAATCGCGACGCCGTTTGTGTTTGCGTTGTCGGCTTCAACGGAAGGTATTCTTAAGTTGATGGGCCGAGGCGGTGAAGAAGATAGCGTTACCGAAGATGATATCCATGCACTTGTGAAAGAGGGCTCAGAATCGGGTGTGATTGAACGCGGCGAACAAGAGATGATTCGTAATATCTTGCAGCTTGATGATCGTCTTGTGAGCTCATTGATGACTCCGCGTCGAGACATCGACTTTCTGGATGTCGACCAACCCGTTGAGCAGATATTAAAGAAACTGCGTTCATCAAAACACAGTGTGTTTCCATTGTGCCAAGATCACCTCAATAAAGTGGTGGGTACAGTGTCAGCCAAAGCCTTGCTGAATCAGGCGGGCAATCTAAGCATTCAAGTGATCATGGGGCTGTCTCGCTCGCCGATCTATGTTCCAGAATCGATGAAAGCTCTGCGTCTACTTGGCTACTTTAAAGAGTCGGGCACCGAGATGGCATTCATTGTCGACGAGTATGGCGATGTTCAAGGTCTTGTGACTCATTACGATATTCTTGAGGCGATTGCTGGCGAGCTATCGAATAATCCGAACGATCTTTGGACCGAGCAAGTGGAAGACGGTTTGTTGGTGGATGGATTGATTCCTATCAGTGAACTGAAAAACCGTTTAGAGCTATCGGATTTTGAGGGCGAAAGCGAGAGCTTCCAAACGCTGAATGGCCTTGTGACATGGTTAATAGGGCGCTTACCGGATGCAGGCGAAGTTGTTCAATACCAGCAGTGGCAGTTTGAAATTATCTCTGTTGAGAACAATCGCATTGTGAGTATCAAAGCGACGCCAATAGCCGATGACATAGAAGACGCTAATAGCTAACAGTTCGACCAACCAGCAAGCGGCAATGGTTCATTGTCTGTTGTTGTCTATTACCTCTTTATTGTTCATTATCTCTAAGATTAGGTATGCTTCACCGCATACTTATTTTCGTTTTTATCCTTTGTTTCTGGAGTTCCCTTTGTCAGACCATCAATTCACCCCTCAAGATGAAATCTTCATGCGACGCGCCATTGAGGTAGCTAAGCAAGCAGAGAGCGAGGGAGAGGTTCCTGTTGGTGCAGTATTAGTAAAAGATGGGGAGATTATCTCTGAAGGATGGAACCGTTCGATTGGCAGCCACGATGCTACGGCACACGCAGAAATTGAAACCTTGCGTAAAGCCGGTCAAACCTTAGAAAACTATCGGCTACTCGATACCACTTTATACGTTACGCTAGAGCCTTGCCCAATGTGCGCAGGTGCCTTGCTACACAGCCGAGTAAAGCGCATTGTGTTTGGTGCTCCAGACTTAAAAGCAGGCGCTGCAGGTACAGTGTTGAATTTGTTTGAAAGCCAAGCCTCATACCACTATGCCGACGTTGAACATGGTTTGTTAGAGGAAGAGTGCCGTGAGCAATTACAAGCGTTTTTCAAGCGTCGTAGAAAAGAGATAAAAGAGAAGCGAAAGCAAGAACGTCTGTTGGAAGAGCAGCGTTTAGAAGCAGAGATGAAGGCTGGCAATAAGAAATAGCAGCGTACTTTCGGCACTCTCTATCGCAAGAGTGCCAAGCAAACTGACTGAGTAACTACATTTACTCAGCAATCATCTGCATGAAAGCGCGATTGCGCCAAATGATCTTCTTCTTATTATTTGAAAGCATACGCTTACGACGGTTTGCAGCAACGGTCTTATCAAGGCGTTTCGATTTCAGTTTCTTCATCATTTCAATGATTTCCTATTTGTCGTCTGACTTTTTAGTTTGGACTAACGATTTAATTATAGTGTTATTCGTTTGTTTGGCCTGTCGCACGCTTGGCTTAAATAGAAGAGCAGTTCTAGTCTAAAGCCAGCATTGCAGTGCAACAGAGCATAATCTTGATTGTGGTGTGCCGTTGTAAGGTTCGATTGTTACTGCAATATGACACTCTAGATCTCATCATCATTTTCTTGCCTGCTTCCCTTATCCCTTAGTGACGAAAGAAGAGTCGAAAAAAGACAATAAAAAAGAGCAATGCTAGATGGCATTGCTCTTTTGGGTTTTACTGTGAAGGCTCAGAACTGCTTACTGTCGACTGAGCTGCGCTGATACTCGATTCAGCACCTGAGGTTTCTAAAGGTGGGATCACCACCAAACCTTCAAGGGTCGCTTCTTGTTCTTTATTGCGCTTATTTACATGGCCAATAATGCTTTGGTAATAACGGCGAATGTTTTCAACGTAGTTTCTCGCTTCATCACCACGCGCATACCCATATCGAGTTTGGCTGTAGTACTTCTTCTGTCTTAACAGAGGTAATCTGTCTTTCACATCGCCCCAAGCATCAGGATCTCCTCCTTGTGCCTTCGTGAGGCGACGCGCGTCCATCATGTGCCCGTAACCGACATTGTATGAAGCAAGTGCAAACCAGATCTTTTCGTGTTGAGTGATTGAATCTGGTACTCGGTTCACGATACGACGCAGGTACTCAACACCGCCTTGTACCGACTGGTTCGGGTCGAGACGGTTGGTTACCCCAACACTCTTCGCGGTGGGCAGTGTCAACATCATCATGCCACGAACACCCGTTGGTGAGCGCGCAACAGGGTTCCAGTGTGATTCTTGGTAGGCCAAAGCGGCAATCAAGCGCCAATCAAATTCTTGAGAGTACCTTTGAAATAGCGGCGACCATTTTGGCAACTTGCTGTCCAGTGCGCGGATAAAGGCACGAGTATCAACGTAGTCAAAAGTGCCGATGTGGCCGATGTATTTCTCTTCTAGTGAAGCCAGTTCACCAGACTGTTTTAGGTTACCGAAGAACTCAATCAGCAAAGCATACAGGCTTTCATCTTCCGATCTATTTAGGTACCAAGAGATAGGTTGGTCTTCTGTCAGCTCAAATGCCAAGGCAACATCTGGGTACAAACGTTGCGCCAGTGATAGCTCGATAGAGTCGGCCACTGTGAATAAACGTTCGCCTGTTGATACTTCTTTTAGCAGGTCATTGATGTCTGCATTGCCAACCGCGTCATAGATGAAGTCATCGTGCGTTTTCTGCAGCAGTTTGAGTGTTGGTTCAAAGTGTGAGTCTTTCACCACAACCAAAGATGGCGTTAATGTGTCAGTAGACGCCGCCTCTTCTGATTCAGTTTGTGCTTTAACAAAGTCAGCCTGACGCTCATTCTCGAAATTGATCAGTTGTTCAAGGTTTCTCGGTCGCCACTGGCCTTTTTTGTATACGACCTGTTGGCTTACGTAGTAATAAGCAGGTGCGGCGCGATAAGCTCGTGTCAGTTTGTTGTTTTGCGTTAAGCCGGTCGCGATAAGATCGATTTCGCCTTTCTGCAGTGCAGGGAACAAGCCAGACAAACGGTAAGCGGGTTTAACCTCAAGCTTTACACCAAGCTCCTGCGCAAATTCACGAGCTAATTCGTAATCCAAGCCAGCAGGACCATCAGGACCGATGTAATAAGAGAGTTGGTTATTTAGGGTGCCGACACGAAGAACGCCACGATCTCGTATCTGCTCAAGGACACTTTTAGGTTCAGATTCAATCTGGCATCCAGCCAACCCAAATAGGGCGATGGCGAGCAGAAGGAACTTAGACGAAAAGATGAGCGTAAATTTAGGCATCAAAATGAAATCTCGAAAAGTGGAAGCTCCTTTATACCAAACCCCGCAAGGCTGGCAAAGCAGGTTTAATTAAACAGTTGTAAAAGTGGTGATAAATGCAGCAAAAGTACCATTTACGCAGAAAGATAAAAAAAATCACGCAAACGGTTGCTTTTGGTGTTACGTCACAAAAAGAAATGCTTTATAATGCGCTCGCATTGAAGAGGTGGGATCGGCATAGGTTTTTAAACCTTCGGGAATAGCTTCGAAGAAAACAGTTAGGTTTTTCCTTTAACCCACTGAATTTATTCCAATACTACCTTAATCAACTGCATAAGAGACGTAAGCACATGAGAATTTTGCGTGGCTCCCCAGCTCTATCTGAGTTTCGTGTTAACAAGCTTTTAGAGCTTTGTCGTGAATTAAGCTTACCTGTAACAGGTATTTACGCTGAGTTTGCCCACTTTGCTGATCTAACGGCAGACCTAGATGAGTCTGAAGTTGAGAAGCTAGAAAAGCTACTGACTTACGGTCCAACGATTGAAGAGCATGAACCTGAAGGTTTACTGCTGCTTGCAACGCCACGCCCAGGCACTATCTCGCCTTGGTCTTCAAAATCAACAGATATCGCACACAACTGCGGACTGGCTAAAGTGTCACGTCTAGAGCGCGGTACTGCTTTCTACATTGAAACCTCTGCTGAACTTTCTGAACTTCAACTTGTTGAGCTGAAAGCAATCCTGCACGACCGTATGATGGAAGTGGTTTTCACTGACTTCGAATCAGCGGCGGCACTATTTACCGTTGCTGAGCCTGCTCCTTATGCGGAAGTTGACCTATTAACTGGCGGACGTAAAGCGCTTGAAAAAGCAAACGTTACCCTAGGTCTTGCACTTGCAGAAGATGAGATTGATTACCTTCTTGAAAGCTTCACTGAGAAGCTAGGTCGTAACCCGACGGACATCGAGCTAATGATGTTTGCACAAGCGAACTCAGAGCACTGTCGTCATAAGATCTTTAACGCTGATTGGACTATCGATGGCGTTAAGCAAGAAAAATCATTGTTCAAGATGATTAAGAACACCTTTGAAACGACACCAGAACATGTTCTGTCTGCTTATAAAGATAACGCAGCGGTAATGACAGGTTCTGAAGTTGGTCGTTTCTTCCCAGATCCAGAAACTCGCCAGTACAGCTACCACCAAGAAAAAACACACATCTTGATGAAAGTTGAAACGCACAACCACCCAACGGCAATCTCACCGTGGCCAGGTGCATCGACAGGTTCAGGCGGTGAAATCCGTGATGAAGGCGCAACCGGTATTGGTGGTAAGCCAAAAGCGGGTCTTGTTGCTTTCTCTGTATCTAACCTTAAGATCCCGAACTTCGTTCAACCTTGGGAAACTGACTTTGGCAAGCCAAGCCGTATCGTGACTGCTTTGGATATCATGCTTGAAGGTCCTCTTGGTGGTGCGGCATTCAACAACGAATTTGGTCGTCCAAACCTACTTGGTTACTTCCGTACTTACGAAGAGAAAGTAAACTCTCACGCAGGTGAAGAAGTGCGTGGTTACCACAAACCAATCATGCTAGCTGGTGGTCTTGGCAACATCCGTGATGAGCACGTTCAGAAGAAAGAGATCCCAGTAGGTGCAAGCCTAATCGTTCTTGGTGGTCCTGCGATGAACATCGGCCTTGGTGGCGGTGCGGCATCTTCAATGGATTCTGGTTCTTCTTCTGAAGATCTTGATTTCGCTTCTGTACAACGTGAAAACCCAGAAATGGAGCGTCGTTGTCAGGAAGTTATCGACCGTTGTTGGCAGTTAGGTGATGCGAACCCAATCGCATTCATCCACGATGTGGGCGCGGGCGGTATCTCGAACGCACTTCCTGAGCTAGTAGACGATGGCGAGCGTGGCGGTATCTTTAACCTACGTGACGTACCAAACGATGAGCCGGGCATGAGCCCACTTGAGATCTGGTGTAACGAATCTCAAGAGCGTTATGTAATGGCGGTTGCTGATAAAGACATGGCAACGTTCGACGCGATTTGTAAGCGTGAACGTGCACCGTACGCAGTGGTTGGTAAAGCAACTGAAGAACGTGATCTGAAATTAGAAGATTCACACTTCGACAACACGCCAATCGACATGCCAATGGACATCCTATTAGGTAAAACACCTAAGATGCACCGTGACGCGAAAACGCTAAAAGCTAACAACCCTGCGATTGACCGTTCTGGCATCGAGATGAACGAAGCGGTTGACCGTGTTCTTCGCTTGCCAACAGTCGCTGAGAAAACATTCCTTATCACCATCGGTGACCGCTCGGTAACAGGCCTTGTAGCTCGTGACCAAATGGTTGGTCCATGGCAGGTTCCTGTTGCTAACTGCGCAGTAACAGCGGCAAGCTACGACTCTTACCACGGTGAGGCTATGTCTCTTGGTGAGCGTACGCCAGTGGCACTTCTAGACTTCGGCGCATCGGCTCGTCTAGCGGTTGGTGAAGCAATTACTAACATCGCAGCGACCAACATCGGCGATATCAAACACATTAAACTGTCGGCTAACTGGATGTCTCCAGCAGGTCACCCAGGTGAAGATGCAGGTCTTTACGAAGCGGTTAAAGCGGTTGGTGAAGAACTATGTCCAGCTCTGGGTCTAACTATCCCAGTGGGTAAAGACTCAATGTCGATGAAGACTAAGTGGGAAGAGAATGGCGAGCAGAAAGAAGTAACGTCTCCGCTATCTCTTGTTATCACCGCGTTTGCACGTGTTGAAGATGTTCGTAAGACGATTACTCCTCAGCTTCGCACCCCTGATAACCTTGAAGGACTAGGTAATACAAGCCTAGTTCTTATCGACCTAGGTAACGGCAAAAACCGTATGGGTGCAACAGCACTTGCACAGGTTTACAAGCAGCTTGGTGACAAGCCAGCAGACGTAGACAACGCAGCGCAACTAAAAGGTTTCTACGAAGGCGTTCAAGCACTTGTAGCGAACGACCAAGTTGTCGCTTACCACGATAAAGGCGATGGTGGTCTATTCGTAACGCTAGCAGAAATGGCATTCGCAGGTCACTGTGGTGTTAATGCAAACATTGAAGCGTTAGGTGAAGACACGCTAGCAGCACTGTTCAACGAAGAGCTAGGTGCAGTAATCCAAGTCCGTAACGACGACCTAGACGCAGTACTTTCTACTCTTGCAGCTAACGGTCTAGAAGCATGTTCTCATGTGATTGGCAGCGTTGTTGGTGAAGGGGAAGCATCAGATGAACTAGTGATTAAGTCTGGCGAGTCTGTAGTGATTGAACGTAACCGTACTGAACTACGTACTATCTGGGCTGAGACAACGCACAAGATGCAAGGTCTGCGTGATAACCCAGTATGTGCTGACCAAGAACATGAAGCGAAGAAAGACAACTCGGACCCAGGTCTGAACGTGAAACTGAGCTTTGACGTAAACGAAGACATCGCAGCACCGTTCATCAACACAGGTGCTAAGCCTAAGATGGCGATTCTACGTGAGCAGGGTGTTAACTCTCACGTTGAAATGGCAGCAGCATTCGACCGTGCAGGCTTCGAAGCAACTGATATTCACATGAGCGACATCCTAACAGGTCAAGCGGTACTAGAAGAATACAACGGCCTTGTGGCATGTGGTGGCTTCTCTTACGGTGATGTACTAGGTGCTGGTGAAGGTTGGGCGAAGTCGGTTTTGTTTAATGACTCTACTCGTGACCAGTTTGAAAACTTCTTCAAGCGTGAAGATACCTTCTCTCTAGGTGTGTGTAACGGTTGTCAGATGCTGTCGAATCTACGTGAACTTATCCCAGGTGCGGAGTACTGGCCACGTTTCGTTCGCAACGAATCTGAGCGCTTTGAAGCACGTTTCAGCCTAGTAGAAGTTCAGAAGTCAGATTCTGTATTCTTCAACGGCATGGAAGGTTCTCGTATGCCAATCGCTGTTTCTCACGGTGAAGGCCGCGTAGAAGTACGTGATAACGACCACCTAAACGCGATTGAAAACTCAGGTACGGTTGCTCTACGTTACGTTGATAACAACGGTAACCAAACGCAGCAATACCCGAATAACCCGAATGGTTCGCCAAACGCTATCACAGGTTTAACAACGACTGACGGCCGCGTGACAATTATGATGCCTCACCCAGAGCGTGTATTCCGTACGGTTGCAAACTCTTGGTCTCCGGAAGGTTGGGGCGAGAATGGCGCTTGGATGCGTATGTTCCAAAACGCACGTAAGAACGTGGGTTAATTGAAAACGATTTAAACAGTGTTATCGGGACAATAACCACAAGCGCAGATCGAAAGGTCTGCGCTTTTTTTGGTGGTGAGTGTGGTGTAGGGATCACCGTATAGTGGATGTGTGTATAACAAACTTTTGGACAGAAATGAGTTTTGGAAAATCAAACATTAGCAAATGACTAATAACTTCAGGTATGACAAATAACTAAACCTGATAGAAAAACTGCCACCAAAGAGCAAAAGACAAGACCTGACCCTATTGTTTTTTGTACGCAAAAAAACAGCAGTCAGTGATAGGGTTTAATCGCCAAATAAATTCTACGCAAACTACCATTTTCATGCCGGGCTAAATGACATGGTTCAGCATGCACTCCCAAGGGCCTCAAAGGGAAGATTGAGCACCTTCTGCCCATTTGGTCAGCTTTAAATCGTCCAAAATAAGCAGCACGCAAGGCACAACAATTGACGCTAGTAACGTAGCCGAGACTAAGCCAAACGCAATACTGGCAATTAACGGGATCAGAAATTGCGCTTGCGTACTGGTTTCGGTTAACAGTGGAAGCAATCCTGCAAATGTGGTTAACGAGGTGATAAATATCGCTCTAAATCGGTCACGTACCGCCTCTCGACAAGCGTCTATCAAGCGCTCGCCTTGGGCGATATTCTTCTTAATAAAATTGACCAACAGAATGTTATCGTTAACGACGATACCCGCTAAGGTAGCAAAGCCAACCAAGCTTGGAATAGTCAAATCGAACCCCATGCCCAAGTGCCCCCATACCACACCAATCCAGCCCATAGGGATTGCCAGCAGCACAGCAATCGGTTGAGTGTAGCTTTGTAACAGGAACACTAAAATAAGATAAATCCCCACCACGCCAAGAGCAAAGAAGGTCGCCAGCGAGGAGCCCGTATCTGAGCTTTCTTTATCCTGACCTTGCGAGGTGAAGGTGATGTCTGGGAATTTGTGTTGAGTTTGCGAGACAAATTCGCTATTGAACTGCAGCATGATTTCACGCGCATTGGCAACCCGCGTATCGATATTGCCTTGCACAACCACAGTGTTCATCCCATTAATGCGGTGAATTCGCGAGAAGGCTTGTTTTCTGTCAAACGTCGCAACACTTGATAATGGAACTAGGGTTCCATTGCCTGCCGTCACCATCAAGTTATTCAACTCATACAGGCTAGCTTGGTGCGTAAACTCATCCAGTCTCACACTAATATCCACCAGCTCGCCTTGTTGGAAAACCGTCAGATCAGTACTGCCTTTTACCGCGCTGCGCAGCGTTTGAGCAATGTTGGAAGCATTAACTCCCATCACGCCAGCTTCATCTTTAAGGTTAACGTGAAATTCGGTTCTGCCCTCACGCAGATCGGTGGAGAGGTTATAGACACCGTCAAATCCCTTCAACCATTTCACCAGCGAGCGGCTGACTTGATTGAGCTCTTGTAACGACTCACCCTGAACCCGAATATCAATGCCATTGCCAGCAATGCCCCGTTCTTTATCGGTAAACTTGAGTGAAACCACATCCGCCGTAGGGCCTACTTTTTGTTTCCAATCTTGGATCAGATCTTTAATGCTCTGCTGCCTAAATTGCGCTGGCAATAGATCGGCACTGACGGTTGCCATATGCGGCCCCGACTCATTAGCATCAGCATTTGAGTTGAACATGATCGTGGTGCTCGCGACCAAAGGTTTTGAGCTTGGGTATTTCTCTGCGTATTCTTGGTTGAGTTCATCAAGCGCGTTTGAAACCTTCTCCACCACCGCCTCTGTCTGGCTCAGTAAACTGCCTTGAGGGAGCAAGATACGCGCCTGCAGCACATCACTTTCCAAGGCAGGCATGGCTTTGAATTTCAGCCAACCTGACGAAATGGAAGCGGTTGAAATCATCACCACCATCACCAATATCCCTACTGAAAGATAAGGTGCATTCATCGCCTTGACACTCACTGGCACAAAGAATCTGTCTCTGATGTTTTCAAAACCGGCAATGAACTTGTCCCGTATAGGATTAGAGCGAGATTCAGTATGGCTATGTGCCAAATGAGACGGCAAGATCAAGAAAGCTTCTATCAGACTAACAAGCAAGGTAATCAATAACACGATGGGAATATAGCGTAGTACTTCGCCCATCTTGCCTGTGAGAAACATCAGCGGCCCTATCACCATGATGGTGGTAGCAAACGATGCAATCACACCTGGGAAGACTTGTTTGGTACCTTCAACTGCAGCGTCAAACGCGGGTAGCCCTTGTTGCCTCTTGGCAGCGATGTTTTCTGCAATGATCAACGAGTCGTCCATTAGCAGACCAATCGCGACAATCAGCCCGACCAGCGTCATCATATTCAGGGTATAACCGAGAAGTTGTATCGCAAAAATGGCGCCAAGGAATGAAACCGGCAGCCCCATGGTGACCCAAAAGCTAAAGCGAATATTAAAAAACGCCCACAACATCAAAAATGCCAGTGCTAATCCCTGTGCGCCATTGCTGGTGAGGATTCTCAGACGCTCAATAATATTGGTGCTGGAATCTTGGGTGATGGTTAAAGCGACGCCTTCAGGGGCTCTCGCCTGTTCTTTTTCAACGATGCTGACGATCGCATCTTTGACCGTTAAGGTATCTTGAAATTGCGTTTTGGACACCTGAAGCAAAGCGGCACGCTGACCATTGAACAGGATTTGATTTTCATCGCTAGTGAACTTCTGCTGAATAACGGCAACATCACCGAGGCGAACCTGAGTCCCCGTCTCACTGGATTTAATCACGATATTTTCGAAGTCTCTGACGTTGCTGCCTAAGTGGTCGAAGCGGACGCTGATCTCTTCCAAGTCATTACTAAATACGCCAGCAGGAGTGCTGATACTTTGCTGTTGTACTAGATTGGACAAGTCGGACACACTCAGGCCGTACTGCTGCAACTTCCACTGCGATACGTGAATTTCTATTTCTTGATCCGCAAAACCGCTCACGGTCACCTGAGCGATCAATGGGCTCTCTTTTAACTTGTGCTTAATTTGTTGGGCATAGAGATATAAGTCCCTATCTGACATATTGCCGGTAATCGCGACACTGGCCACCGTTGCCACTCGGTCCAGTTTCGACACCGTGATCTGCTCAACTCGATCCGGAAAATCACTGATGGCGTTAACGTGCTGCTGAATATCGCTGGTTAAAGTGTCAATGTCTTCATCATCGCCGATTTCCACATTGGCGATGACCAAACTCTCTCGGGCATCACAGCTTAACTCTTTAATTCCACTCAGCTTATCGAGAGAATCTTCCAACGGGTAACACACTTCTTCCATCATCTCAAAAGGTGACGCGCCCGGATAAACGATCCGAACCTCAATATTTTTGGTCGGCGTCAACGGAAAAGTGTCTTTCTGCAGTTTGGGCAAGGCAAAAGCCCCTAACAGCAGTACCGCCATCATCAGGACATTGGCGCCAGTGGTGTGCCGAGCAAAAAAAGCGATCATAATTTGCCCTCTTTCTGAATCGCGTTTAGGGCTTTAAATCCGCTCTGCGTATCCAACCAAAGGCCGATTTTCTCATCCGGTTGCGGTTGTAAAGCCATCCCCTCAACGGCGGGTGAAAGTTTACTTAGCACAACCACATCACCGAATTCCACGCCAGATTTGATCACCGCAACCTGCCCTTGGACGAAATCTATCCTGACAGGTTTGCTTTTCAGTTTACCTTCAGAGACAGTGTAAACTTTACCATCATGGATGGCGTTTATCGGTAGCAAGACTTGTTGCTCCATCATTGGTGCTTTAATCGTGACTTTAACGAAAGTCCCACGAATAAGTGGTGGCTTCTCCCCGGGAATGGCTTGCTGATAGGGCTGATTTACTTGTGCAACCAGGCTTTGGCTTTGAGTCTGAGCATCGATTTCACCGCCGGAGCGGCTGATCTCGGCAGGCCAAGTAATTACTTTATCGCCTGCTTGGAGCTCGACTGTCGCGCTCAAGTTGCTATGAACATCTTCGTCAAGCGAGTCAAAGCGATTGGAATTTCTTAGCGGACGCATTTTACCAAGCGGAAACTGCGCGCGAACCTCAACGGCATCGATGTCATCCGCTTTGAGCAGCAATTCCCCCTTGTTGACATACTCGGCGAGTCCAACCAAGGTTTCGACAATGCGAATATCAAATGGGGCTTTAATTACGGTTTGTTCGAGATCTCGGTTTGCAAGTGCTAGTTCCGTTTGCAAAACCTTTTGCTGCGCTTGATTAATTGCCAGTTGGTTTTTCTGTGTCTGGAGCTGTTGCTGGCTGCTGAGCAAGTCTTTGGTCGCGCGGTCTTTCTCTGTTTTGGAGATATGCCCGGTTTCACTCAATTTGATTGAGCGGGCATATTCTGACTGTTGTACCTCAAACTCTTTCTCTGCAATCTTGAGCGAATCGATAATGGTCTGATTCGTTAGCATTAGCACTTCAAGCTCAGCTTGCAAACGGGCAATAGTAAGTTGATAAGCGGTGGGGTCAATTCTAAGGAGTTCGCTGTCTTTGCGGATAATAGCGCCCGTTTTGTATTGCTCAGAAACCCACACAACCGCGCCGTCAAGTTCAGACTGTGCCTGCCAGTCTTGAACAGACTCGGTATGTCCATATCCGATGGCAGAAGGTTGGATATTTCGCGGCTCGACTTTCAACACCCGAACCACCTTTTTAGCAGCCGTATTACTCGCATTAGGCGGTTCAGCCTTCATCCCTGGTGCGATCACCAATAACGCGATGCCCAACAAAACAGGAGGAACAAACAGAGCCCTTTGTAACCAGCTATACCTAGTCATAGCGATTCCCTTACTATATATTAGCTTTTCCTTAAGCAAAAGGTAGCACACCAACATAAGCGGATTTGCTTCCTTGATCTCAAAATAAGTCAGGCCTCACAAATGGAGGCCTGATTGAATTGAGCTACTGATTGTTTTTGCCTTTGCCCATGGTATTTTTGGGGTTCACCATGCCTTGATGAGCATTAAACTCTTGTTGAGAGATAGCGCGATCCGCGTTGCTATCTAACGAAGCAAAACTGTGGCTTTGATTGATATTTTTCAACGTACGTCCCTCTTCTGCTCGCTGGGCAATACGTTCTGAGCGTGCTTGATTGAACTCGGCTTCGGTTATCTTGCCATCACCATCGAGATCAAACTGTGAAAATACTGGGCGTGACATATTGTTATTCATGCCACCAGCCATTGCTCCGAAGGCAATAACGATACCGAGTAACGCGATTATCGTGCTTTTGATTTTCATGACGTTTTCCTTCTCTTTGTTTCACTACTTAAGAATATACTAATGTAAGTAAGATAACGTCATGTGATGTAAAGGTATGTAAAGATGGCTAAGTAGATATCGATTTATGTTCTTATCGGTTTGTAAGCGCAGCGCAACAGAAATTATGAAACTTCTGCCGCTAGTACTCTGGTAAGAGTACAGGCATAGCTATGTCCAAATGGTTTTCAAATTATCCCAAACTTTCAGCCACCGAAACCGAAACCGAAAAGCCAATGATATAAAATCCCTAGTTTCGAAAAATATGGCGATTTTTAGACATTCAGAGTGTTTTCGAACTTTTGCCCAGCAGTTTGCCTTGCAAATATCCAACAGACAAGGGATTACTTTTAGTAGGGCAAATACATGTTAACATTCTGTTAACTCTGACTGGTAATGGGGCAATAATGATTCCCAGAACATACAAAAAAGCCGCTGGATTGAACCCCAG
>NZ_JBFRTU010000021.1:94637-141035 GCF_041474275.1 Vibrio sp. 10N.222.52.B7
CTAGCATCTAGCATCTAGCGCTTAGATTAGTTGTTGCTGTGTAGTTCGCTGTTTAGCTCAACAGCAGACTTGTTCGCAAGACATTCAATTTGGCCAGTGATTGAGTTACGACGGAACAGAAGATCAGAAACGCCAGCTAGATCGCGAGCTTTAATGATCTCTACTTCGTTGCCTTCTTTATCTAACATGCGAACCTTAGTACCCGCAGTCACGTAAAGACCAGACTCAACCGTACAACGGTCGCCCATAGGGAAGCCAAGACCAGCGTTTGCGCCTAGTAGGCAGTTTTCGCCGATAGAGATAACCATCGTACCGCCACCAGACAGAGTACCCATGATAGAAGCGCCGCCGCCGATGTCTGAACCGTTACCTACAACAACACCCGCAGAGATACGACCTTCAACCATGCTCACGCCAGTTGTACCAGCATTGAAGTTGATGAAACCTTCGTGCATTACTGTTGTGCCTTCGCCTACGTGTGCGCCAAGACGAACACGAGAAGTGTCAGCAATACGAATACCTGTTGGTACTACGTAGTCCACCATTTTAGGGAACTTGTCTACGCAATCTACAGACAGAGCACGACCTGCAAGGCGAGCTTCGATTTGACGCTCAGCCAGCTCAGGTAGGTCGATAGGGCCTTCGTTTGTCCATGCGATGTTGTGCAGTAGACCGAAGATGCCGTCCAGTACCGTACCGTGTGGTTGTACTAGGCGGTTAGAGATAAGTTGTAGCTTTAGGAAGCCTTCAGCAACTGATGCTGGCTTCTCGTCAGTAGCAAGAACAACAAGAACAAGTGGCTGTTCAGACGCTGCCGCTTTTTCTGCGAAAGATGCGTTAGCTGCATCATCGTTTGCTGCGAATGCTTTCGCCAGTTCTGCGCTTTGTGCAGCAGAGATTTCGATAGCTTGGTTGCCTTCAGCGTAACCTGACACTTCAGCTACAGCTGCTACAAGAGCGTCGCTTGGGTTTAGAAGCGGGTTAGGGAAGAACGCTTCAATGATTTTATTGTCGCGATTTTTGGTTGCCGTACCGAAGGCTAGTGAAAAATAAGCCATGTTGAATCTCCATGTGTTGAGTCTTGATTTTGCTATTCCAAAACAACGGCTCGAATAACAAGCGCTGCCGTTAGCAAAGTTAATTTAATTGCGTTCATCATAAAGAGAGCGCCCTCGTTATGAAAGGGCGTATCGGGATAAAGTCTGTAAAATGATATTGCTTGTCTTTTGAGAGATAGTTCTCTGCAATGAGAAAACACTGCAGATCAACACAAATTGATTGGTGCGTTAATCAACATTCTCCTGTGAATCCCCTCTTTAGATAAACAGTGCCTTATAAGCTTGCTCAATCCCTTCAATCAACATCTGCATACCGATTACCGCGAGTATCAACCCCATCATTCGAGTAATCACGTTCAGTGCGCTTGGTCCAACGGCTTTAACGAAGCGCTCGCCAAATACGACAGCAGAATGTATTTAATCTTAGATACAAATAATTATTAGAAATAGATAGTAGAGCAAGTGTGAATAAAAAACAGCCAGCATAAGGCTGGCTGTTTGGTTTTAGTGATAGGTGTATAGTTTTAGTCGTCCGTTATTGCTTGATTCTCAACTAACAGACTCTACATAACAGGCAGATTGTGGGACTCACTTTGTCGTTATGCGTGTTGAGATTCACTCACTGCCACAGCCAATGCAACCGTCGCTCCGACCATTGGGTTGTTACCCATGCCGATGAAACCCATCATCGCAACGTGAGCAGGAACTGAAGAGCTACCTGCAAACTGAGCGTCTGCGTGCATTCTGCCCATGGTGTCTGTCATGCCGTAAGATGCAGGGCCAGCAGCAACGTTGTCTGGGTGTAAAGTTCGACCTGTACCACCGCCTGAAGCGACAGAGAAATAAGGTAGACCTTGGCGAGTTCGCTCTGCTTTGTAGATACCCGCAACAGGATGTTGGAAGCGTGTTGGGTTGGTTGAGTTACCCGTAATGCTCACATCTACCTCTTCTCTGTGCATGATAGCCGCACCTTCACGAACATCATCGGCGCCGTAGCATAAAATCTCGCCACGAGGGCCATTTGAGAAACGGCGACGTTCTGTTTCAACGAGTTCACCCGTTTGGTAGTCGTACTGAGTGCGCACGTAAGTGAAGCCATTGATGCGTGATATTAAGTAAGCCGCATCTTTACCTAAGCCATTTAGGATAACTTTCAATGGATTTTTACGTGATTTATTGACGTTCAGTGCGATTTTAATTGCACCTTCAGCTGCCGAAAATGACTCGTGACCTGCAAGAAAAGCAAAGCAGTGACTCTCTTCATTCAGAAGACGCGCAGCAAGCGCACCATGCCCAATACCCACTTGACGTTGCTCGGCAACACTACCGGGTTTTGTGAATGCTTGGAGGCCCTCACCGATGATATTCGCCGCTTGTTCAGCGTTGCTCGCTTTACGGAATAGAGCCATGGCTGTGCCTAAGGTGTATGCATCGGCTGCGCTTTCAAAAGCAATTGGTTGAGTGTCCATCACCAACGTTTTTGGGTCTATATTGTGTGCTTTACAGTATTGCTCTGCTTGCGCCAAAGAGTCGAAGTTCATTTCTGCCAATGCGCGAGTTACTGATTCATTAAATTGAGTGTTCATCATATCTTTCCTCTTAATTGGCAAAAATTATTGTTGGCGTGGGTTAATGGTGGTCACGGCTTCGTCGAAGCGACCATAAGTCCCTGTAGCAAGGTCAACCGCTTCATTGGCTGGTACACCTTGGTTAATCGCCTTCATCATTTTGCCGAGGTTGAGATATTCGTAGCCAATCACTTCGCTGTGATCATCAAGTGCAAGCTTGGTCACATAACCTTCTGCAAGCTCTAGGTAACGGACGCCTTTCGCTGAGGTTGAATAGCTGGTTCCGACTTGGCTGCGCTGTGTTTGACCTAAGTCTTCCAACGCTGCGCCGATTTCTAAGCCACCTTCAGAGAAAGCCGACTGAGTTCGACCGTAAACAAACTGCAGGAAGATTTCGCGCATCGCGACGTTAATCGCGTCACATACCAAGTCAGTATTGAGTGCTTCTAGAATGGTTTTTCCTGTAAGAATTTCAGCGGCCATCGCGGCAGATTGTGTCATGCCTGAGCAGCCGATAGTCTCGATGAGTGCTTCTTCGATGATGCCGTTTTTTACGTTAAGAGTCAGCTTTGCCGCACCTTGTTGTGGTGCACAAGTACCAACACCGTGGCTCAATCCTGAGATTGCGATAACATCTTTTGAACTAACCATAGCGCCTTCAACTGGAATTGGAGCCGAGTTGTGAAGATCACCCCTTTGAATAGGGCACATGGATTGAATTTCTGAAGAGTAGTGCATAATGTTTTCTCACTTATAGAGCCATTTAAGGCCTAGGGCGTTGAGAAAACAGGACGTGTTGGAAGAGGTGCGGCTAATTCACTACAGATCTTGAGTATCGATAATCCAAAGGTGTCATGGAACTTGGTCTTAATAGACTAAGTCCATTTCAAAATGGAGGAATAGCGATACGTCCAACAGTATTACCTGTTTTCGATTCTGTAGGAGTCATTAGCACTGTTCGGAAAGAACGGGCGGTTGAAGCAAAAGCTTAGGTGGAACCCCATCACCTGATGGCTATAGATTAGATCTTCCTCACACTTTCATGCAAGCGAATGTTTAGAGCGATTTCGACTATAAACAAGCTTCATTATATTTCGATAAGTATAAAAAAACGCCAATAACGAACTCTGATTAGAGGCGTCATTGACGTTTTTTAGAAAGGTATCAGCTAGTTAAGCTGCATCTTCTTCTGCGTCTTCAACAGCTTCAAGCTTCTTAGCTTTTTTCGGAGCTGGCTTACGCTTAGCACCTAATGCGTAAAGAACTTCTTCTTTGTTCTTCGCTAGGTACATTGCAAGTTCTTCTTGCTTGCCTTCATCTTCAACTAAATCGCTTTTGCCTAACAGTTCAAAAAGCTCATCAGCCATATCCAGCATTTTGTCGTATGCGTCAGCTTCGGCTTTAGAGGTAAAAGTCATTTTCTCTTCTCCGTTGCGTTCCACCACGTACTTGACGATAACAGCCATGGTTAATCCTCTAAGTTTGATAAATTTTACTGGCTTTTTATACAGTTTCTGATGTTAAAAGTCCAGTTGGAGCCCGTACTATGCGGCCTCAATCTTGATGTGCCGCCCAGTCTTCACAATAACTCATGAAAGATTTCAGCAGTGGGCTTTGATATTTGTCTTTATGGACCAGCATCCAGAATCGGCGTTTCATATCAAGTGGCACATTAAGCGCTTTTACTCGGCCTGAATCGATCGCTCGCTGAGCAGCTAAACGAGACAAACAGGCAAAGCCAAGACCGGCAGAAACAGAGTTGATGATTGCTTCTGTGGTGTTGAGTTCAAAAGATTCATACCAATGTTCGATGCGCGGTGCGACGGCACGAAGGAAAAACTCGCGAGTCCCTGAGCCTGATTCACGTAAAATCCAATGGCTGTCTTCTAAATCGCTTAAAATCACTTTTTCTTTGGCAACGAGAGGATGTTGATTACTAACAATAATGCACATTTCATCGCTGCTAAACTGACTCGAAATGAGTTCAGGGTGTAATGTTTTTCCTTCAATTAGCGCGATATCCAGTTCATAATCCACCAACTTTTGGCAGATCAGTGCACTGTTTGAAATGAACAAGCTTTGATCCTGATGTTGAGTTCGTTCGCGAAAGCCTGACAAAATAAACGGTGCGACCTGATTACCAATCGTGTCACTCGCGCCGACCTTTAGATTGCCACTTAAAGGCTGATCATCACGGAACAAAACATCAATACCAGCAGCACGATGTAATATTTCATCCGCCAATGGAAGTAACTTATGTCCCTCTTGGTTGAGAATTAATCGGTTGTTGACCCGGTCAAATAGAGAGTGGCCGAGTTGTTTCTCCATTTCGCCTAGTGCCATGCTGACCGCAGCTTTAGACAGAAACAGAGCCTCAGAGGCAGCAGTCAATGTCGAGTGCTGAGTAATAGTGACGAACACTTTGAGCTGTTTTATTGAAATATTAGCCATCAGATTCCTAGTTTTACTCTGCTGGTGAAAATGGATTCTGTTCAGTATTGATGAACACTTGTTATATATAATTGGATATTGTTTAACGAAGCGCAAGCGTATTATGGCTTCAACAAGCTGATGAGTTCACAAGTTTAGTGAATTAGGTTTAAGAGAGGCTGACATGATTCAACGTATTAAATATAGATTAACAGGAGCTCCAACACCCATGGCAGGGTTAGCACTCGCAATTGCAAGCTTAGGCTGGTGTTGGGATGGTGTTCTAGTCGCACAAGGTATCTTACACACCCCGGGTTTGGTGCAGTGGATCAGTGCTGGCATTGCGGCGGTATTACTTCTTGTTTTAGCTGTGAAATTTTTGATTCATGGTCACCTATTGCGTGAAGATCTTGCTCACCCTGTTGTCGGCAGTGTGGTACCAACATTTGCAATGGGGTGCATGGTGGTGTCAGCGTCTTTGGCGCCAATCTCTCAATTCTTACAAGAAGCTATGTGGTTGGCTTCTGTGGCTTTGCATGTTGTGTTTCTAACGAGCTTTTTGTACCACAGAGCTAAAAACTTTGAGATTCACCACATGGTGCCAAGCTGGTTTGTGCCACCGATCGGTATTATCGTCGCTGACGTCTCTTTCTCAGGTAATCCAGTTTTAGAGCCAGTAGCTAACGCGACTTTGGTATTCGGCTTATTGGTTTACGCAGTAATGCTACCAATCATGGTTTACCGTTTGATCTTCTCTCACGAAGTGCCAGATGCTGCAAAACCAACGATTGCGATTATGGCAGCACCGGCAAGCCTATCTTTGGCGGGTTACTTAACCGTTACTGCTAACCCTTCACCTGTGATCATTGGTTTACTATTTGGTATTGCAGTGTTGATGACGTTCATTATCTATATGGCGTTTTTCAAACTACTTCGTCTTCCATTTAGCCCTGGTTATGCAGCGTTTACCTTCCCAATCGTGATTGGTGCAACAGCCTTGTTCAAACTGGCTGCGTGGATGCAAGCACAAGGTATTGAAGCGCATTACATCAATCAAGTGTTTGGCCTAGCGTATCTAGAATTGATTGTGGCAACGTTTGTAGTGGGTTATGTGGCGGTTCGTTATTACATGAATTACAAACCTCACCGTGTTCTAAGCGCGGTAGGCAGTAGATTGTAAGAAGCAATAGTTCAAAAGATAAACGGAGCTTAAGTTTTCAGTATTTCATAAGCTTATATTCCTAATCCAAACTCGGCACTTATGCTAATCTGGCTTTATATTGTGGCAAGATTAGCGTGAGTGCACTTTGTTTACTGTTTACCATTCCAATAAAGTCGATACTTTAAAAATCCTTCTCGTTCATTTAATCAAAAGTGATCCTTTAGCCAACCCTTTCGAAAAAGAGCAGATCTTGGTTCAGAGCCCAGGTATGTCTCAATGGCTTAAGATGGAACTCGCCAAAGAGTTTGGTGTAGCAGCAAATATAGACTTTCCTCTTCCAGCAACCTTCATTTGGGATATGTTTACCCAAGTGCTTCCTGATGTACCTAAACGCAGTGCTTTTAACAAGGAAGCGATGACATGGAAGCTAATGAGTTTGCTACCTGCGAAGCTTGACCACCCTGATTTCTTACCCCTACAGCGCTATCTTGAAAACGACGAAGACGGCTCTAAGTTGTATCAATTAGCCGAGAAAGTTGCCGATATCTTCGATGGCTACTTGGTGTATCGACCTGAGTGGATGGCGATGTGGGAAGCGGGAGAACCCGTTGCAGAATTGATTGATAGTGAAGGGCAACAAGAGCACCCTTGGCAGCCGATTTTGTGGAAGGCACTCTACGAGCAAACGCTCTCTCAAGGCCAATCGAAATATCACCGTGGTAACTTGTATCACGACTTCATTGAAGCGTTAGCTAATCAACAAGGCCAGTTACAACACCTGCCGAAACGTCTGTTTGTGTTTGGTATTTCGTCACTGCCTCCTCGTTATATGGACGCATTGAAAGCGCTTGGCGAGCAGATTGATGTCCACCTGATGTTTACCAACCCTTGCCAACATTACTGGGGCGATATTCGTGACCGTAAATACTTGGCGAGAGTGGAAGCGCAGCGTCGTAAGCAGTTTGCTTTGGTTGATGGTTTACCTCAGCTAGAAGGCGAAGTCTCACCATTAAAAGATGGCATTGAAGCCAATATTGAAGACGAACTGCATACCAGCCAAGCGGTCGGTAATAGCTTACTGGCGTCTATGGGTAAACTGGGCAGAGATAACCTGTTCTTGCTGTCTCAATCAGACAGCGAAGAGCATGAGTTCTTTATTGATGTCGAGAGAGACAGCCTGCTGCATCAACTGCAAGCCGATATTCTTGAGTTAGAAGAGCACCAAGACGATCACATCTTAGACTCCAGCAACCACAAACAAGTGGTTGAGCTGGACGATCGTTCGTTGACGGTACACGCTTGTCACAGCCCAATGCGCGAGGTGGAGGTTCTCCATGACCAGTTGTTAGCGATGTTTGATGCTGATCCAAGCTTAAAACCACGCGATATCATTGTGATGGTGGCAGACATCAATGCTTACAGCCCTGCTATTCAGGCGGTATTTGGTAATGCTCCGGGTGAGCGTTATATCCCTTACTCGATCTCTGATAGAACTGCAGACCAAGAAAGCCCAATATTGACTGCTTTCATGCAGCTGGTCGCGCTACCGAATACGCGTTGTTTAGCGTCTGAGTTACTAGAGCTATTAGAAATTCCTGCAATGATGGCGCGCTTTGGTATTGATGAGTTTCAATTCGAGCAAGCCAAGCAATGGGTTGAAGAAGCGGGCATTCGTTGGGGTGTTGACGCTTCAACGGCGACAGAATTTGACCTACCTGCAACCGAGCAAAATACCTGGCTATTTGGTATCCAGCGTATGTTGTTGGGCTATGCGATGTCGGACTCTGCGGGCTTGTTTGAAACTGAACACTCTCCGATTGCCGCTTATAACGAAGTTCAGGGTATTAACGCCGAACTTGCGGGTAAGTTAGCGCACTTTATTGACCGTATCGCTCATTACCGCCAACGACTAACTGAAACCCAATCAATCGATATGTGGCGTGAAACCTTGCTGCAAATGATTGATGATTTCTTTGCGGTTGAGCTGGAAGGTGAGGTGGTGCTTAAGTCGATTCGTGATGCACTTTCTCAATTAAATGAACAGCTTGATGACGCCTTGTATGAGCAAGAGTTGTCGCCAAGCATTATCTACCAGTACCTCAATAATAAGTTATCTGGTGCGCGTATTAGTCAGCGTTTCTTAGCGGGCCAAGTTAACTTTTGTACCCTGATGCCGATGCGTTCTATTCCGTTCAAAACCGTCTGTTTGTTAGGCATGAATGATGGTGTTTACCCTCGCTCAATGCCGCCAGAAGGTTTTGACTTGATGAACGGACGCACACGACCTGGCGATCGTTCTCGTCGTGATGATGACCGTTACCTATTCTTGGAGGCAATGCTGTCAGCACAAGAGTGTTTGTACATCAGCTATGTCGGCCGCTCGATTCAAGATAATACTGAGCGAGTGCCGTCGGTATTGGTTTCAGAGTTGATTGAGTACTGCCAGCAAAACTACTGCCTAAGTGAAGACCAATCATTACCAAGTGATGATTCAGGCATCAAACTGACTCAAGCGATCAGCTTTGAACACACAATGACGCCGTTCAGCCCTGCAGCCTTTACTCAAGGTGATGCAAGCCATGTATTGAGTTACGCCAAAGAATGGCTTCCTGCGGCTAACCGTTCCGGTGAATGCAGTGGCGAATTCAATCGTGCGTTGGATGACTATTTGCTTGGTGCGACTTATCCGTTAGAACTCGATCTGGTTGAACTGCAGCGTTTCTGGCGCTTGCCGGTACAATACTTCTTTAATCGTCGCCTAAAAGTAGTGTTTGAGCCACCGCTTCCGGTAATGGAAGACGATGAGCCGTTCGTGCTTAATGGCTTAGAAAGCTTCCAGCTTAAGGATGCTCTGCTGCAAGTGTTGCTAGACCATCCAGAAGGGGCTGATGAAGCGGTTCGATTGTTTGTCTCTGAGCAAAAAGCACAGGGCCGATTACCGGTCGGCGCTTTTGGTGATATCGAATTTGAAACCAATCGCGTTCAAGCAGAAGACTTAGCCAAAGAGATTCGATTTGTAAGTGGGCAGCCACAGCAAGATCTTGAGGTAAATATTGAATTTGACGTGCTAGGCGAGGGTAAACCCGTTCGTTTGATGGGTTGGCTTACTCAAAACTATCAATCGGGGCTGGTACGTTTTCGTAGTGGCAAAATTCGTTCGCAAGATTACTTGGCCGCGTGGATCGATCACTTGTGTTGCGCAGTGATGGGGCACGGCAAAACGACTCATATTATTGGTTATGACAGAAAAGAAGGTGTGGTTCACCAAACGCTACAACCTATCGGTGATGCGCAGCAGGCGAAGAGTTTATTGGCTGAGTTAGTGCGACTGTTTTATCAAGGTATGACGGCACCACTGCCGTACTTCCCGAAAACCGCCTTGGCCAGCGTTGAAGCGGGTTTTAGCCGCGGTAAATGGGTCGATGATGAAGAGAAGTCGCTCAAGAAAATGGCCGATACTTTTAATGACAGCTTCGCTTTCACGGGCGAGGGTCGAGATACCTACATCTCGCGTATTTGGCCTAAGTGGGACGATGAGCTGGCGGCTGAGTCGCGTATGTATTCAACGCTTGTGTTACAGGCGGCAAGGTTGGCTGCTGCCGATCTGGAAGATCAGGAGTAAGTGGCTGTGATCGATAAGATCAATTGTGTGTACGCTGAACTAATGAAAGACGAAAGAGAGTCGCTGGTAAGCATTTGGGACGCTTGCTTTCAAGGTGAAGGGAATCAAGATGAAGAGAAGCAAGGTACAGTAAATAAAGTGGCCGCCAGTAAATCATTATTAGTGTAGGGCGTTCGCTGTACGGCCACAGGTCAGAGGGACCATTATTCTGTGGTTCTAAGTAGGCAATGAGTATAAGACTCGAATCGCGCTCCTGAACTCGTGGGCGCATAGTAGCGAGGCGATCCGAATTGATCCGTGAGAGAGATCGCACTAACTATTAACAAATCAGCGTAGGACGTAAATTGAATGACGTTTTCCATGCTAGGTCACATTTGTAACAACATATTTATCAGAAGGCAGTAAGGCATGACGACCACAAGCAGTGTTCAGGTAATTGCTCCACAGACACTCAATACCATGACGTTTCCACTTCATGGCGCGCGTTTAATTGAAGCATCGGCGGGTACAGGTAAAACATTTACCATCGCTGGCTTGTACTTACGCCTACTGCTCGGACACGGCACGGCAGCACCACAAGGCGAGCTCGCGGAAGCCACCCGACACCATGAGCCACTAACCGTAGACCAAATTCTGGTGGTGACTTTTACTGAAGCAGCAACGGCTGAGCTGCGAGATCGTATCCGTGCTCGAATCCATGATGCGCGCATTGCGTTTGCTCGCGGGCAAAGTGACGACCCAGTGATTGCTCCTTTGCTGCAAGAAATCGAAGACCACGCTGGCGCTGCAAAAACACTGCTCAATGCCGAAAGGCAAATGGACGAAGCCGCGGTCTACACCATTCACGGCTTTTGTCAGCGAACGTTGACTCAAAATGCCTTCGAGTCTGGCAGCCGATTTGATAATGAGTTTGTGACAGATGAAAGCCATCTTAAAGCGCAAGTAGTAGCCGACTATTGGCGTAAGCAGTTTTACCCGCTACCTATTCAGCTAGCAGGTGAGGTGCGTAATATCTGGGGTTCACCGGCTGCATTGTTAGCAGACGTCAATCGTTATCTGACGGGTTCTCCATTGAAGCTAACCGTCGACGCGATGTCGGGTGATTTGCAAACTCTACACAATCAGAACCTAGACAAAGTGAAGCAGCTTAAAGCACTGTGGTGTGAGTCTGAAGCGGATTTTTTAGCTTTGATCTCTGGTTCGGATGTGAACAAACGTAGCTACACCAAGAAGTCTCTGCCGACATGGCTAGAGGCGGTGACGGCATGGGCGCAAAGCGACACCCATGATTATCAATACCCAGATAAATTAGAGAAGTTTTCACAAGCCACGTTAATCGAGAAAACACCGAAAGGCACCGCACCGCAGCACGCCGTTTTCGAAGCGATTGAAGATTTCTTAAATAACCCTGCCGACTTGAAAGCTCCGTTATTGGCGCATGCGATTACCCATTGTCGAACTATGCTAGCCAAGGCTAAACAGCAGAAGCAGTGGTTGTCGTTTGATGACTTACTGACTCAGTTATCCGCGTCGATCGATGTCGATGAGCAATCCTTGCTGGTGGAAAGAATTCGCACCTTATACCCGGTAGCGATGATCGATGAATTCCAAGATACCGATCCACTGCAATACAGTATTTTTAGCCGAATCTATCTCGATAATCCGCAGTGCGGTTTGTTTATGATCGGTGACCCGAAGCAGGCGATTTATGGCTTCCGTGGCGCAGATATCTTTACCTATATCAAAGCGAGAAACCAAGTTAGTGCTCACTACACTTTAGGCACCAACTGGCGTTCAAGTGCGGATATGGTCAGTGCAGTAAACCAAGTGTTTATGAATTCAGACAGTCCGTTTATCTATGATCAAGACATTCCATTTTTGCCTGTTGCAGCCAGTCCATCGGCTGATAAGCGCCAATGGGTGATGAACGGAGAAACTCAGCACGCACTCACCTTTTGGCTACAAGAGGCTGAAGACAAGCCGTTACCAAAGGGCGAATATCACAAGGCAATGGCTGATGCGACGGCGAGTCAAATTCAAACTATTCTGACCGCTTCTCAAAACCAGCAAGCCTATTTTGATAACGGCAAAAAACAACATGCCGTGAATGCGGGTGATATTGCTGTCTTGGTTCGAACTGGTAGTGAAGGTCGTCTGATCAAGAATGCACTCTCTGAACAAGGCATTGCAAGTGTGTATTTGTCTAACCGAGACAGTGTGTTCATTAACTTGGTCGCACAAGATATTCAACGCCTATTGCAAGCGGTGCTGACACCAGAAAACGATCGTGCATTGCGCGCGAGTTTAGCCTCTGAGTTGTTTGCTCTGGATGCGTCTTCATTGGATGAACTCAACAACGATGAAGTGGTGTGGGAAAACGTCGTTAACGAATTTCGAGAATACCGTAAGTTGTGGCTGCAACGTGGCGTATTACCAATGCTTCGCAGCGTGATCAGTAAAAGGCATCTCGCGGAACGCTTACTGGAAGAAGAAAATGGTGAGCGCTCACTCACTGATTTGATGCACATTGGCGAATTGTTGCAACAAGCTAGGCAAGAACTCGACAGCGACTATGGCTTGTTACGCTGGCTAGCGGAAGCGATCTCGGATGCTCAAAATGGTTTAGGCGGCAGTGAAGATGACATTCAACGCCTTGAATCAGAAAGAAACTTAGTTCAAATCGTTACCATTCATAAGTCGAAAGGTTTGGAATATGACTTAGTATTTCTGCCATTTGTTGCGAGTTACCGAGAAGCAAGCGAAGGCAAATTCTACGACCATGATTCAGACACCACGGTGTTGGATATTACAGGTAGTGACAGTGCCTTAGCCCAAGCAGATAAAGAGCGACTAGCGGAAGACTTGCGTTTGATTTATGTAGCGCTGACTCGTGCGGTTTATGGCTGTTTTATTGGTATGGCGCCACTGCGTAAAGGGCGTTCAACCAAAGAACCGACCGGCGTGCATTTGAGTGCGATGGGCTATTTGGTTCAAAACGGTCAAGAGCAAGGTATTGCCGAATTGAATCAGGCTCTTGCAGCCATTGAGGGCAAGAACTCAATTGTGCTGCTAGCCGAAACTCCAACCGCGCACGAGCAAGTGTTTGTACAGACAGAGCAAGTGAGCGAAGACTTACATGCGAACGAGCTAAAGGCTTCAATCGACAGGGCTTGGCGTATCACCAGTTACTCGGGGCTTGTAAAGCAAGGCAGTCACGGTGCGAGTCATGACGCGACCATTGAGGTATCTGGCTTTGATATTGACTCGGCTGATGAGCAGGATGAATCTGAGTTGATTGAACCTGAACGATCTATCTTTACGTTCCCACGTGGTGCTCGCCCAGGTACTTTCTTGCACACCTTGTTTGAGGAGGTTGAATTTACCGAACCAGCAACCAGTGAGCATAACACGCAAGTAATCACTCACTTATTAGAATCAGAGCAATATGAATTAGAGTGGCTACCTGTGCTTCAGCAACTGGTCGACACGGTGCTGAACACCGCGTTGGATGGCAAAAATCTAAAGCTAAGTGAGAAAGACTCGACTCAACGATTAGTCGAAATGGAGTTCTTGTTGCCTATCGAAGTGTTGGCCGCATCTGAACTGAATCAAACCATTCAATATCACGACCCGTTATCGGCTAAAGCCGGCGACCTAGGTTTCCAAACCGTGCAAGGTATGCTGAAAGGCTTCATCGATTTGGTGTTTGAGCACCAAGGTAAATACTATGTACTCGACTGGAAATCGAACCATTTAGGTGATGATGTTGCTGTCTACCATGGCGAAGCATTGAAATCAGCGATGGCCGACCACCGCTACGATCTGCAATATCAAATCTATGCATTGGCTCTGCACCGCTTTTTACGTAGTCGTGTTGCCAATTACAGCTACGAACAACATTTTGGTGGTGTTTATTACTTGTTCTTACGAGGCATGGACGGCCAATCTCAGCAAGGGATTTTCTCGGCGAAACCAACATTGGCTTTACTTGATGAAATGGATCAATTGATTGACGGTAAAGTGATAGACCGACGTTCAGCACAATTGAATGACGATGAAACTGGACAGATGGGGCTCTTATAATGACAACAACGACCACTAATACCAGCATAGAGACTGCGAACACAGCAAAGCCAGTTTCACTTATCCCTGAGCAACTTGTGGATGTACTCCAGTTTCTTGCGGATAAGGGTTCTATTCGTCAGTTGGATTATCAATTTGCTCGTTTTATTGATCAGCAAGCCACGAGTTACTCTCAAGAGATCGGCTTTCTTGCTGGGGTAGTGAGCCATGAATTAGGCAAAGGACACATTTGTACTCAGCTGATACAGCAGCATACGACAGGCCATGAACAAACGGCAGATCTAGCCCAGTTACTTGGGTTGTACGGTGAAACGGCTCTGCAATTGAACCAAAAGTTGTTAGGTATTGATTGGTTGGCGGTACTTCAATCGTCCAATTTAGTTGGAGCAACCAATGACTGTGTTAAGCCGCTGATGTTTGATGGACAGCGTGTCTACTTACAGCGTTATTGGAACTACGAGGTGGTACTGGCAAACACGTTAAACCGTTTAAGTAAGCCGGTAGAGTTTAATACTGAACAGAAAAAGGCGCTGACGGAAACACTCAATCAGCTCTTTGCACGTAGTTATCACTTTCTGTTTAACGCTTTAGCCAAGGCTGAAGCAAACCAACAAACGTCTCAGGTACTGCGTCAACAGCTGGTATGTGATCATCTTGATATCGTCGATGATCAATCTCTGAATTGGGGCGCAATCGATCAAGCGATCGTCCAAGCTAAGCAGGTAGCGGACTTAGGTGTTCTAGACAGTTTGGTACCGCTATCGGCATGTTTGAACTGGCAAAAAGTGGCAGCAGCAGTAGCTCTGAGTCGTCGCTTTGCGGTGATTTCTGGTGGACCGGGTACTGGTAAAACAACCACGGTAACCAAGTTATTGTCGGCGATGGTCGAGCAATCACTCAGCCAAGGTAAAACCCCAACGATTAAGCTAGTGGCACCAACGGGTAAAGCGGCGGCGCGTTTAACTGAGTCGATTGGTAAAGCGATTGAGCAACTGCCTTTAGCGCCTGAAGTAAAAGCCAACATACCAACGGAATCGAGCACTTTGCACCGATTGCTTGGTGCGATTCCTAACCGGGCTGAGTTTAGACACAACCGACGCAATCCACTTCACCTTGATATCTTGGTGGTGGATGAAGCATCGATGGTCGATCTGTCGATGATGTATAAGCTGGTGGATGCGCTTCCTGAGCATGCAAGGCTTATCTTGCTGGGGGATAAAGACCAACTCGCTTCCGTTGAAGCCGGTGCGGTGTTAGGTGATATCTGTTCATTCAACTCTGCGGGTTACAGCAGTGCACAAGGCAACTTGATTGCGGAGATGACGGGTTTTGATGCGATAGCCAATACACAGCAGGCAAAAGCGGGAGCCGTTAATTCTCCGGCGATTGCAGATAGTCTGTGTATGCTGCAGAAGAGTTACCGTTTCGATGCGCGTTCTGGTATTGGGCAGTTGGCAAAAGCAATCAATAACGGCTCTGCAAATCAAGTCGACCAAGTGTTCGGCAAAGGATTTGGCGATATTGAGAACCATCCTCTATCGAGCGACAGCTATAACTTGATGCTACGTACCTTGGTTAATGAGTATGGTGCGTATCTCAACCGAATGAATGTGCCATTGGAAGAGTTAGAGACTCAAGACGCGAGAGCCAAATCGGTACTCGATTTGTTCAGTCAATGCCGACTGTTGTGTTCTATTCGTGAAGGTGATTTTGGTGTTAAAGGCCTCAACCACCGAATTGAAAGAGCGCTTGCCGCAAGACGTTTAGTGAACCCACACAACGACGAGCTGTGGTATCACGGGCGACCTGTCATGGTGACGCGAAATGATCATGGCTTGGGATTATACAATGGTGATATTGGTATTTGTATGCTTGAGGCGGATTCAAGCCAACCTGATTCAACTCCTCGCTTGAAGGTCTATTTTGAGTTGCCCGATGGCAGCGTGAAAGCTGTGCTACCAAGCCGAGTGCCCGATCATGAAACAGCTTATGCGATGACGATACATAAATCTCAGGGTAGTGAATTTGATCTGACCTTAATGATCTTGCCGCCGGATTTCAGCCCTATTTTAACGCGAGAGCTTATCTATACCGGTATTACACGTGCCAAGAAACGACTGATGATGTTCAGCGACACAAATGTGTTGAAGCGTGGGATTAAGGTGAAAACAGAGCGAGTGAGTGGTTTAGGCAGTCGCTTAACGAATTAGTTGTTAATTACTGTTAGAAAGGACTTGAACTTAAGCTAGATAAACACAAAGCAACCATCCCTGGTTGCTTTGAACGTTATTAAGACTCTTTGCTTAAAAACGCTCGAGTAAACGATATGTGGTTTATCTTGTATTTTGCTTGGCAATTCAAAATAAACTCTTTTAGATTCTCGCTCACAGGGAACACGCAGTGTACGTCTAGCCCTTCTAAGAATTGGTTATCAGCCATATCCCAAAAACTTTGCAGCGAGTTACAAACAATGGTTCTCATATCAATGTTGCTCTTTTTGCTGTTTATATTAACGAGCAGAGCTAATGTTAGCGTGCTGACCGTCAACGGGTATAGCAATCCGTGCAGTGACCACCTCAATGCATGTGATATGACAACCGAGATGGTAATTCCAATAAAAACATTTGTTATTTTGTTAAAGCGACCAAATTCTATACAATTTTACGTGTGAGTTAAAGTGCATAGTTAATAAATCTCATATAGAAAACGATTACGTTTACAATTATTTTTATGTTGAAGTGAGATTTTGCTCCAAAACTTTATTTATACGTTAAGTGCTAGGATCTTTGAGTTACGTTGATAGTTGTATAGCCCTTGTTTTTCCATCGGTAATTCATCAACTGCTATCTCGTAAAAACCTTGTTCACGGAACCAATGAAGGCTGTGTGTCGTTAGGACAAATATTTGGTCGATATCGCGAGATTTTGATTGGTGGCGCATGTAATCCAGCAGTAATTGTCCACGATTTCCATCACGATAATCAGGATGAATTGCAACACATGCCATCTCTGCCATGTGATCTTCCGGGTAGGCGTATAGCGCTGCGCAACCAATAATTAGCCCGTCTTTTTCGATAATGGTAAATCGATGGATCTCTTGCTCTAATTGTTCTCTTGATCGGCGAACCAAGATGCCTTGTTCTTCTAAAGGGCGAATGAGATCAAAGATACCACCGATATCATCAATCTGAGCTTGTCTGACTTGCTCGGCACTCGCCATGACCACTTGCGTGCCAATACCATCAAAAGAGAACAGCTCTTGGATTAATGCGCCATCGACTTTGTAGCTGATGAGGTGACAACGAGGCACTCCGGCACGACAAGCAGAGATCGCTCCTTTCAAGAAGCGCAGTGTTCCTGTGCTCATGTCTTCGGCAGGCTTTTGAGATTCCGTTAAGCGTTCTAGAATTTGCTTGGCGTCTTTAGGGAAGAGTTCGGCGAGTACAGTGCCGCTTTCATCTGTTACCCCTTGTTCGGAGCAAAAACCAATCAGTTTGTCGGCTTTTAAACGAATCGCAACTTGGGTGGCGACTTCTTCAGAAAGCAGATTAAAGCTTTCGCCTGTCACGGAACTAGCGATAGGGCCCAGCAGTACGATGGATCCTTGGTCGAGTGTGCGATTTATTCCTTCGATATCGATTCGACGAATACGCCCGCTGTGGCAATAATCCGTACCGTCATCCACACCTAGCGGCTGAGCCGTAATGAAGTTACCACTCATCACATTGAGTTGAGTACCTGCCATCGGAGTGTTGTTCAAACTCATCGAAAGGCGCGCGGTGATAGCAAGTTGCAGCTGTCCAGCAGCTTGCATTGCTACACCCAGAGAATATTCATCAGTGACCCTAATGTTCTTATGATAAGGCGTATGGCAATCTTGTTTTGCTAGCAGTTGGTTGATCTGTGGCCTTGCCCCGTGAACGAGAACAATCTTCACGCCAAGGCTGTGGAGTAGGGCAATGTCGCTAATAATGTTACCAAAGTTTCTATCGGCAACAGCTTCGCCTCCCAGCATAATGACCATGGTTTTGCCACGGTGAGCATTCACGTAAGGGGTTGATTGTCTGAAACCTTTTACTAGCGCTGTACTTCTTAATTTCACAGAACAAGTCCATTTGTGTTTATTTATTCGTTAATTTAGCATTTAAATTCAAATCTAAACAACACCTTTTTGGAATAAAGCGCAAACTATTCTTATGTAGGCTTCAATATATAAACTGTCTCAGTGTAGAATGCGCATAGCATCCTTATGAGTCGTAAACGAATGCAGCAAGCTCCAGCTACAAAGAACAAGATCGATGAGATCACTAAAGGCCTCTATAGTGAAGCAGATCAGCGCAATCAATCTAAGTTGAAGCGTAAGATCATTGAGCGCTGCTTAATGGTTTTAGCCTTGGTGGGTTCATTTGCTGTGGTTTCTTTATTTGGTGATGTGCTTTCCCGAGTGCAAGATGCGGCGACGTCTGATCATCTAATATATGGCACTTGGATAGAGCAGGATGTTGCACATTATGCGACAGATGAGTTTGTACTGAATGCTAATGGTGTGTCAGTTCGTGGATCTGTTGTTTCGACGACCTTTGATTTTGACGGTAACTACTTTGAATACAAGGCGGGTGATAAAACCTATCGCTTCCGCATGACCAACTCTGACAATACAGAAATGGTGCTCGATTCTGACAGTCATTACAATCCCATCTTCCGTCTTAAAGGTCACATCGATAACTCCGTCCGATAGGTTATCTTATTGTAAACTCTTACAATCTACGATTGTGTTATCTGACTGTTTTTGTCATCCTCGATGCATAGAATTTTTAGGATGACTCTTGTGATTAAAAAATGGCTTCCCCTAGTCGCGGCCTCTTTGTTATTTGGCTGTGCCCAACCCACTGATCTTGCTCAACAACACCTTGATGACGAATTTCCTCGTACCTTGAATAAGGTCGATCAGGTTGAATCCAATAAACCAAGAGACTATACCGCATTTGCAGAACAAGCTGAGATGGTGGTTTCTAAATCCCCTTCAATGGCTAAAATCTATGAGCCGCTTTATCAACAACTCAATGAGTGGGCGATGCTGAGTGGAGATCCAAGCGAGCTCGCTAATTTTGGCGTTCAAACTGCTCAACTAGGTGGTGGTGATAAACAAGGCAATGTTTTGTTTACGGGCTACTTTTCTCCTGTTATGGAACTGCGCCACGAAGCGAATGAAGAATACCGTTACCCAGTTTACGGGCTTCCTGAGTGTGGTAAAGAGTGTCCAACACGCGAAGAGATTTACAACGGCGCATTAGAAGGTCAAGGCCTTGAGTTAGGTTACTCAGCAAACCGTATAGACCCATTTATGATGGAAGTGCAGGGCAGTGGGTTCGTGCACTTCGGTGATGATGATACGCTGCAGTATTTCGCTTACGCAGGTAAGAACAATAAAGCTTATGTGAGCATTGGCCGTGTTTTGATTGAGCGAGGCTTAGTTCCACGCGAAAAAATGTCACTAAAAGCAATCAAAGAGTGGGTGTTGGCAAACGATCCTGAAGTGGTCAAAGAGTTGCTTGAGCAAAATCCATCTTTCGTGTTTTTTGAAGCGAGAGACGACTTGTCAGTAATGGGCAGTGCTGGGATTCCGTTATTGCCAATGGCTGCAGTAGCAGGCGATCGCTCTATCTTGCCTATGGGAACTCCAATTTTGGCTGAGGTTCCTTTATTGAATGCGGATGGTACTTGGAGCGGTGCGCACCAATTAAGATTGTTATTGGTTTTGGATACGGGCGGCGCGGTTAAGCAGAACCATTTGGATCTCTACCATGGTATGGGGCCGCGAGCAGGCACTGAAGCGGGTCACTACAAGCATTTTGGTCGCGTGTGGAAGCTCGGCTTAGATGGCAGCGCAACCGAAGCGCCTTGGGCTTTGCCTCCTGAAAAGGTTGAGTAAGCGACAATAAAATAGGGCATTGAAAGCGAATCGCTAATCCCCTAGACTTTTTATTCAAGAGTGCGTATAAAACGCACTCTTTTCTTTTTCTCAGAAATAAATTGGCGGCAACAATGCGTGAATTGACCACTCCAGCTTCAGAAAACTATGACCAACGATTTGGTGGCACTCGTCGTCTGTATGGCAATAGTGAAGTCGACATACTTAGAGCTGCACACGTGTGTGTTATCGGTATTGGCGGTGTAGGTTCATGGGCTGTTGAAGCACTTGCTCGTACTGGTTTAGGTGAGCTTACTTTGATCGATATGGATGATGTGTGTGTGACTAACATCAACCGTCAAATTCATGCAATGTCGGGCACGGTTGGTAAGAGCAAAATCGAAGTGATGGCTGAGCGTGTTAAGCTGATTAACCCTGAGTGTAAAGTTAACCTGATTGACGATTTCATCGGTCCTGATAATCAGGCGGAATACTTATCGAAAGAGTTCGATTTTGTGTTGGATGCGATCGATAGCATGAAAGCTAAAGCTTCGTTGTTGGCGTATTGCCGCAGTAACAAAATCAAAGTAATCACCATTGGTGGTGCGGGGGGGCAAATCGACCCAACGCAAATCAAAGTGGCCGATTTGACCAAGACGATTCAAGATCCGCTAGCGAAGAAGCTAAAAGATACCCTTCGTCGTCATCATAATTTCCCTAAGAATCCAGCGCGTAAGTTTGGTATCGATTGTGTGTTCTCGACTGAACAGCTGAAATACCCTCAAGCTGACGGCAGTGTATGTGCTGCGAAAGCAACAGCTGAAGGTCCAAAGCGCATGGATTGTGCGACGGGCTTTGGTGCGGCAACCGTAGTAACGGCGACTTTTGGTTTTGTGGCTGTTTCGCGTATTGTAGAAAAGCTGATTCAAAAGCACGCTAAGTAACGTCTTCTATTCAATTAATAATCGACTGGATATTAAAATGACCACATTCCCAAGCTCTCCATTCGGCACTGAAATTACCAGTGATGATATCGTCGCGAAGATGCAGACATTCAGCGGCTGGGAAGACCGTTATCGCCAAGTCATTCAATGGGGTAAGAAACTGCCAACTATGCCTGATGAACTGAAAAGTGAACAGGTGATTGTCTCTGGCTGTGAAAGCCAAGTGTGGTTGGTTTCTCAGAATATCGATGGTGTTTGGCACTTTTGTGCTGATTCTGATGCTCGTATCGTGCGCGGTCTGATTGCATTAGTGATGGCTGCGTATGACGGCAAAACATCAGAGCAGATTCAAGCGTTCGATATTGACGGCTACTTTGAAAAAATCGGTCTAATCACACACCTAAGCCCATCTCGCGGTAATGGATTAAAAGCGATCGTTGAGCAAATCAAGAACCTCGCTAAATCGTAATTGTCTCCACACATTTTTATCGTAGTGCTTTAGAGAGATTCCAGATACTTCGTTCCTCAGTTCTGGAATGACGATTTCTAACTGTATTTCGTCATTCCCTAAAGCGACGAAGGAGCGTAGTAGGGAATCTCGTTTGGATTGCGTTACTGCTTCTAACTGTGCTTCATTATTCCCTAAAGCATATCAACGGCTTTTTCTATCGCCGCTACGAGCTTTTCAACATCATCTAGATTGTTATAAATACCAAATGAAATACGAACAGTTCCTTTCACATTAAGTGCATCCATTAATGGGTGAGCGCAGTGGTGACCAGCGCGAACTGCGATACCTTGCTGATCCAACAGCGTAGCAATATCTTGATGGTGAACACCGTCCATTACAAAAGTAATCACACTTGCGTTGGGTTGATAACCCAATACCTGAATATCACCCAGTTTACTGAGTGCAAGGTAGGTCTTGTGCTGTAGCTGGTGGACATGATTCTTGACATCTTGTTGGTCAAATTGATGCAACCACTCTATTGCAGTGCTCAAAGCAATAGCTCCAGCTACATTAGGTGTGCCAGCTTCAAACTTACCCGGCAGTTCAGAAAAAGTGGTGCCAGAGAAAGATACGCGCTCAACCATCTTGCCACCACCATGCCAAGGTGGCATCGCTTCTAACAATTCAAGCTTACCGTAAAGCACGCCAATACCTGCTGGAGCATAGAGTTTATGCCCTGAGAAAACGTAGAAATCAGCGCCTAAAGCAGCAACATCAACGGGCTCATGAACGATGCCTTGTGCGCCATCGACCACAACAATCGCATTCATTTTGTGTGCTTTCTCGATGACGACTTCAATCGGCTGACGAGAACCTGTTACGTTGGTTATCTGAGCTAATGCAACAATTTTGGTTTGTTCATTTAAAAGCGCATCAAACGCAGTGAGGTCAAATTCGCAATCCGATGTCATTGGTACTTTAACGACTTTAGCGCCGGTTTGTTCTGCAACAATTTGCCAAGGCACTATGTTGGCGTGATGTTCCATTTCACTCACTAAGATCTCATCGCCAGGTTGAAGGGTACTTCTTGCGTAAGTTTGAGCAATTAAATTGAGTGCTTCGGTGGCACCACGAGTCCAGATGATCTCTTTTGATGAGGCTGCGCCAATGAACTGAGCGACCTTATCTCTAGCAGCTTCAAACTGACTGGTCGCGTTCGCTGTTAAGCTATGACTACCACGGTGAACATTGGCATTTTGTTTGGAGTAATATTGGCTAATGGCATCAATAACTACCTGAGGTTTTTGTGTTGTTGCCGCGCTGTCTAAGTAAATCAATGGTTGTTGATTGATGGTTTGTGATAGCGCAGGAAACTGCTCTCGGATGTGATTGATATCAAACATCTATTCTTACCTAAAATCTTGGAAATTGGTGCTAGCGTTGTGCTTAGCGGTATTGTTATTTTATCGCGACTTGTTAACCGTTGCTGACTAATCTTGATGATTCCAGCTATTTTCTTGCTCTTTGACCTGATCGAACAGCTTTTGGTTAACGGGAACTTTTATCTGATGCTTAAGCGCTGTTTTTATTAGGTGCCCAGTGATGAAGTCGATCTCTGTCTTGCGTTGGTAAAACATATCCTGCTTCATGGATGAGTTGTTCTGCGCCGTGGCTTGGATGATCTGCTTGACACTTGCTTCTAATCCGTCGAATGAACAAGCGATCCCTTCTGCTTGCATCACTTCTGTCAGTTCTTGAACTATCGAACGCAACACCCCCTCAAATTGGTGATCAGCAAGTTCGCCATTCTTAATCTGCTTGAGCCCAGTGAGTGGATTTATGGCACAGTTAATCGCGAGCTTAGTCCAAAGCGCAGTTTTTATTTCAGGGTTCCAGCTTACCTCTGGCAGGGCATGGTTGAGGACATCAACTAAAAACGTGCATTGCTGACCGACTTGGTTAAAAGCACCCAATTGGGTGTGGCCTAACCCTGTATGAGATACATGATTACGGCTGGGTTTGAATGCGGCTTGAGTCGTGGTCGCCAATACTATCGGGTGATCATCAATTTTAGTAGCAATGTTATCGACCGCACCCATTCCGTTATGCATGAACATGAGAATGGTGTCAGAGTCGAGGTATTGAAGTAACGGAGTAGTGGCTTCTTCTACTTGCCAAGCTTTGACTGTGAAGATCACTAAGTCACTCGTTGATAGCTTTTCGATATTGTTATTACTGAAGGAAAGTGAAGTTTGCTCATCAAGTGTTAGGTCAATTGAGGTTTCAGGGGAGCGACTCCACAACGAGACATTATGACCAGCTTGAAGCAATTTAATCGCCCATAAAGAGCCGATAGCTCCTGGTCCAACAATAGTGATGTTCACAGTAATACCGAGATAAGAAAGTGATGCTGCAAGGATAGCGAGGCATTAAATGAAAGCAATAAAAAATGGCACCCGAGGGTGCCATTTTGGAAACTTTCTTAGAAGTTCTATTAGAACTTGTAAGTTACTGCTACGTAGTGACCTACGCCTGAAGTACGACCGGCGAAACCGCCATCTTCTAAGCCGTAAACAGTTTCGTATGCTTTTAGACCGTAACCTACAGCGTAACGATCTGAGTGCCAGTAGATACCGTTATACATAGCGCCGCCACTGCTTTCTGCACTGTATTCATCTTTCATACCAAATTGCCAATCGATGTAACCTTGGTAAGAGATGAATGAACCATTTTCGAAGAAGTAGAATGGTTTGAACCAGTTTGCAGAAACTTGGTAGCCGTTCCAGTCTTTAACGTTTGAATCGTAGTTACCGTAAAGGTTTAGGCCAATTTTACCTAACCAAGGAACCATTACGTCAGAACCTAGACCAACTTTTTGCTGGTTAACACCAAAAGTAGTGTCAGTTGTGTTAACTCCGTCCCAAGTAATTTCAGAGGCAACGTAAAGCTCTTGTACTGGACCAAATGAAAGGTCTTTGCCTGTCAACCCATCAAGAGACATACGAGGAGCAAATTTCATAAACATTTTTGCTTCGCTATCTGCTTTATCGCTACCTGGATCCGAAAGTAGGTTAAATACATCAACATAGCCATATAGGTCGAAGATTCCTGAACGACCGCCAAATTCCATTTCCATGTAATCATGGCTAGAGTTACCAGGCTTCTCGTTGAACGCACCCATAAGGTTGAACTGCATCCACTTGTAATCGTTTTTGTGGATGTCGCCGTCAGAATAATCCGCTGCCATTACTGGAGCAGAAGTTGCTGCAAGTAGGCCAAGAGTTAAAAGTGATTTACGCATAATGGAACTCTCTATGTTAAAAATGAATAACCCGCTAATCCGTGCGTGTTTATGATGTCCGAATGCCGAGCATAATAGCGATTTTGTTCTCAAATAAAAGTGAGACAGAGTGAAAACTACAATTATTAATTTGAAGTGGATCACACTAATGATCTAAATGATGGAACTTTAAGGTGGCAATGCATCTTGATGCACCTCTAATTCTATTGATTTTGTGAAATTAGATTATTTTGTAGATAAATTGGTGAATTGATGCTCTAAGCAAACGATTATACTAAATAGAGTGATATGCATATCAAAATCAACAGTATTCTTTTCTAAGCGTTTTCTCTTAAAAAATGACTCATTCAAACCACCTCTTAATCTCGTCTTTGATCTATTTTTGACCAACAGCGTAGTGGAGTTGGAATCAATTGATGGACAACTCATGTGATGACTGCCTAGGGATTTGAACCTAGCTACTTTTTGAATCACGGAGAATTAAAGACAGTTCACTGCACTAGATTTTGAAATACTTTTTAAAGATTAGTTATTGGACTAATCATTTGTGTGACGAACTGGTCTAACTTTTTTGGAGAGAAGACCGATGAAATATTCACCTATACTCGCTGTAGCGATATCAGCCCTTTTCATTGTTGGGTGTGATGATGACGATGAACCAACAACTCAACTACAAGCTGTACATGCATCGCCAGATGCGCCTTTAGCTAACGTTTTAGTCAATAGCCAGGCTCGTTGGAGCGGTGTCGATTATGCTCAGGCATCCGGATACGCCTCAGTAGATCAAGGACAGACAACTCTTCAAGTCGATGTTCAACTCCCAGGTGACGCTGTTGCTACTGTTATTTCGCCAAGCCAATTCGATTTAAGCGGTGAATTAGATTACACCGTGATGGTGGTCGGTGATGCTGACGGTTCCAATAACCCGGTTGAGGCTTTGGTTGTTACACGACCTGCTGCGGGAACGGCGACAAGTTCAAGTCTAGATGTGCAAGTAGTACACGCGGCAACAGGGGTCGGCGATGTAAACCTATATGTGACAGGGCCGAGTGATCCATTGGGCGCTCCGCTTGGTACGCTGGGCTATAAAGATTTTACTGACGTACTCAATATTCCAGCAGGGCAATACCGAGTGAGATTAGAAACCGTGAGCGGCAATGCTATTGCTTTTGACTCTGGAGAAATCACTCTGTCTGGCGGTAGCGAGCTAACTATTGCGGCGGTGCCAAGAGCTGACTCCAATAGCGCTTCCCCAGTAAAATTGATGGTAATGGACGGTTCGGGCTCATCTTTAATCTACGACATGGCAGAAACTGCAGAAGTAAGAGTCGGTCATCTCGTTGATGGCGCCCCAGATGTAGATGTTTTTGTCAACGGAGCTGCATTTGCACCTCTTGCTGATTTGATGTTTAAAGAGATCCGCGGTTTTATCGATTTAGCCGCAGGAAGTTATGACATTGACATCTTTGCTGATGGCACTACAACCAATGCACTGATTGATGCAGATGGAGTCGCGGTATTTGCTGGTATGGATTACAGCATCTATGCAGTAGGGACGGTAACTCCAATGAGTTTGGAACCATTGGTTATTCCTGAAAACCGTCGTCCGGTTGCGACCAGTGCGGTGTTAAACATTACCCACGCCGCTGCTAATCCAATTGCGGCATCGGTGGATATCTACTTAACAGAAAAGGCGGGGATCTCTGGTAGCACTCCGGCGCTAAGTGATGTGAAATTCAAAGATTATGCGAATGGCATTTATGTTGCAGCGGGAACTTATTATGTAACGATTACCGTTGCAGGTGACCCATCAACAATCGCTGTTAATTCAGCACAGGCGACCTTGGCTGATGGCGTGGTGTATCAAGTTGTGGCGATCGACGATTCGGCTGGCACAGGCTTCAACCTTATTGTGAGTGATACAACAGACTAGCGTTTACTAGATCAGTAGTGACAAAGTAAAAGAGGGTAGCGTGAAGCTACCCTCTTTCTATTCTGTCTTCTTTTTCTCTTATTCGTGGTTGGTTTTAGCTTTTTCTAGTAAATCCGTGAAAAAGTGGCGTAACGAATAGAGCATGATCAAACTTGGAATCACCATAAGTGCGGTCAGTATAAAGAAGGTTGACCAATCATTGAGGTAATCGACCAATTCACCACTAAATGAAGCCAGTGTTGTTCGACCGAAGTTACCCAAGGATGCGAGTAATGCATATTGGGTTGCAGAGAAGGCCTGCCCGGTTAATAGTGTTAAGAAAGAGACAAACGCTACGGTTGAAAACGCAGTTGTAAAGTTATCGACAATGATGGTTGACAAGAACAAGGTTTCACTCGGGCCAGTGTGAGCGATCCACGCAAACATTAGATTACTGGCCGCCATTGCCACACCGCCGATCATCAGTCCGCGTACAATACCGAATTTTACATTGAAGACGCTGCCTACCAAAGTGAAGAATATGGTTGCGCCCCAACCAATTAACTTCGAATAGTGGCCGATCTGTTCGTTACTGAAACCTATCTCTTTATAGAAGGTGATCGACATGCGACCTAGGAAGGCTTCACCTATCTTAAATAGGAATACGAACAGCAGTAGGGTGATGGCAACTTGAACTCCGTTTCGTTTGAAGAAGTCATAAAACGGTTCTAACACGGTAACACTGAACCAAGCCACGACTTTCGAACCGACAACCTTATTGTGGCGTTGCTGAGCCTGTTCTTGCAGGGCTTCGCGTTGTGTATTTGGCTCTCCGACAAAAAGAGTAAACAGCATTAGTACGACAACGACGCCTGCCATTCCGTAATACACGCCATTCCAACCGATTGAGTCTGCATTAATAAAGGCAAGGTAGCCTGGTAGAGAATACCCCGTCCACCACCCAATTACGGCCATTGCGGAAGCTTGCGGCAGTTTTGATGCTTCGGATTTTGGGAAGGTATCAATACGAAATGCATCAATCGCGATGTCTTGCGTGGCTGAGGCAATGGCAATAGCGAGCGCCAACATTGAGGTAAACGCCAAATTCTCTGCGGGATTGACGCCTGCGATGAATAAGGTGCCGATTAAAACAATGGTTTGGCAGAAAAAGATCCAACTGCGGCGCTGGCCGAGTATTGCGTGAAGCACCGGCAGTTTTACTCGGTCTACCAATGGTGCCCATAAAAAGTTAATCGCATACACGGCAAACACACTACCAAAGTAGCCAATGGCAGCACGCGTTAAACCTGCATCTTTTAGCCAGCCAGACATGTTGGATCCAATAAGAACCCATGGGAAGCCACTCGAACAGCCGAGCATAAACACCCAAAGTAGACGTTTATCTAGGTAGCTGCGAAAAGTCTGCATCCAAGAAAGAGAGGGAGTGCCTGATGACATAGGGCGTCCTTGTATAGAAAAACGCCCTTAAGAAATAAGGGCGTTACATTGGATTACTTAAGAAGGGTCACTTTAGTGATGACGATTGGGTCGACTGGGATGTCTGACATGCGGCCCATTCGCTTGGTTGGAATCGTTGCCATCTTTTGAACAACATCAAAACCTTCAGTTACTTTGCCGAATACAGCGTAGCCTGGGTTGCCACCTTTTGCGTTCAAGAAATCATTATCAGAGAAGTTAATGAAGAACTGACGAGTTGCAGAATCTGGCGCATTAGTACGAGCCATAGCGATTGTTGCTGTATCGTTGTTCAAGCCATTGCTGCCTTCATTCTTGATAGGAGCGTAAGTTGCTTGTTGATTCATCTCTTGATCGAAGCCGCCACCTTGCGCCATAAAGCCAGGAATAACACGGTGGAAGATAGTGCCTTCGTAGCTGCCGTCTGCCACGTATTTTAGGAAGTTCTCCGCGCTAACCGGTGCTTGTTCTTGGTTAAGCTCAATAGTGAAGTCGCCTAATGTTGTTTCCACGTTTACTTTAGGACCAGCCCAAACGCTTACGCTCACTAGCATTAATGCGATAGAAGATAAAATACGACCCATTAGAAACGTTCCTTCATGTAAGTTTGTAGCTCTTGGTCGTTAGCGATTTCCGTAAGAACCAAGTTAATCACGTCATTAAGAACCATAGAGATGTCGTCATTTGACGCACTCAAGGCACCAGTGCGCGTTGCAGTACCGTTGAATGTTTTCACTAGTTTGCCTTCAGGCGTTTCAGCCGTAACTTCAAGCGTTACTTTACCGTCCATTTTGTTTTCCATAATGGTGTGTTCTACGGTAACGAGTGCTTCTTGAATCTCTAAAACAATCGAGTTTTCACTGTTTACGCTCGCACGAAAACCTTGAGACTCTAACTGCTGTGCAACAGCATTTTCTAGAGAGATACGCATGTTTTGCTTAGCGTGAATTGGCTGAATGTTTGAACGGCCACTATCAACCAATGCAACATATTGAGCGGCACGAACATCTTTACTGGTTAGTGTGTATGTTTTGCCTTGTACAAGGTTGCTTGAGCTTAGTGAAGCTTCTGGCATTACATTGATCTGTTCTTGCTGAGGGGCTGAACATGCTGTCAAAGCCATAATAGAAGCAGCCAAAATCAGTTTTTTCATTCCTTTATCCTTTCTAAATTCACACCAGAAGCTCGGTATCTTAAATTCTTGTGAAGTCGTTTCTGCTTATTTATTAAAATTCGCAGGTTCTCTTGTTGCTTGTAATATCTCAAATTTTTGGTTTAGTTCAAGCGTTTCAACGTTAGCTTCACCAAATAGTCTTGCTAGTTTGACATCGTATCCGAGGTGTCGGTTGCCAATAACAATTAATTTGCCTCCATTGCTTAGAACATGCTTTGCATCACAGAACATTTGCCACGCAATGTGATCCGTAATTGCTTGTTGCTGATGGAATGGAGGATTACACATCACTAAGTAGGTGCTGTTTTTCTTGAAGCCATCTAAACAGTTGTTGGCGATGAACTGGAAGTTGCCTTCTTCACCAAGGTTATCTTTGACGTTTTGGCGCGCCGATTCCACCGCCATAAAGCTTTCATCCACACAGGTGATACGGGCTTGTGGGTTCAATTGCCCTGCTTTTACACTCAATACACCGTTGCCACAACCAAGATCGATGATATGACGTAGCTCAGGATCTTGAGGGATGTGCTCTAGCATATAGCGAGCGCCTTGATCGAGTGCTTCCCCTGAGTAAACATTTGGTAAATTTTTCAGGCGGATATCTTCACCGTCTACATCCCATTCAACAAAAGGCTCTACCGTTTGAATTGGCTGGCAGTTTGGAGATGAGAAGACTAAGCGGTGTTTTTTCTTCGCTAGTGATGTTTTGGTTTCGCCTAGGTATTTTTCGAACAGGTTAAGCGTAGAGGTGTGAATCTCTTTTACCTTGTTGACGCCGATCACTTGGCAGCCTTCAGGCAATGCTTGGCGTAGCTGACTCAATTGCCAGATTAGGTGACGATTTGTTTTTGGCAGCTGCATGATCACAAGATCGATACCGTGTGGGATATCATCCATCGTGTTCAAGAAGTTCACTCGGTTACTTTGATTGCGCTGCAAGTTTTTCAGGGCACCACGGTGAGAGATAAATGAGTCGCTCATCATAGTGACATCATGATCTTTCGAGAACCAAGCGGATAGGGCACCGAAGCTGTCGTTCATGATCAGGATGTGTTTGCCAGGTTCGAGGTTCATCTCTTCAACATGACTGATCAGGTATTCGTCGCCCGCATCCCAAGCTTGAAGGGTTTCATTTGAACGTTTCGGGAAACGATGTAAGGTTAAAGTTCTATCGTGAAGGGTAAGTTCGGTTTTCATTGCTTGAGATACTTATGTAAGAAATAACAAAGATATTGTCTCAAATGCAGGCTGAACAAGATAGAAAAAACTCAACTAAACCTACGCCATTCGCTATCAAATACTCAGACAGTCGACCGCTTAGGGTTTATACTCATCCCACGGATAATGCCAATACGTTATTAAGGAATCACAATGATCCAAGAAGTTATCGAAACAAAATTGCACAATGAGTTTTCACCAAGTCATTTAAACGTGGTCAATGAGAGCTATATGCACAATGTTCCGGCTGGTTCTGAGAGTCATTTCAAAGTGATTGTTGTCAGCGATGTGTTTGAAGGTTTGCGTCTTATTGCTCGTCATCGAGCGGTAAATAAGGCACTTTCAGAAGAGTTAGCCAATAATATCCACGCACTGTCTATTCACACTTATACAAAAGATGAATGGATGAAGCAGCTAGATAGCGTGCCAGACAGTCCAATGTGTATGGGTGGCGGAAAGTAAGAAGGCCTATATACAGAGAAAAGCGCCATGGCGCTTTTTTGTCGTCAAACGTATGTATTTTTCGTTCTTATATCACCCAAACTGATGTCAAATTGAACGAGCTCAAATACCTACAATGAGTAATGTTTTTATTAACAGTGTTTCAACATAACTAGTAAAATATTAGTTTGTGACAGAGTATTAATCTCTTGTTTAAAACACGTTTCAAAAGCCATTTTATCTGTGCGGCTCGTCAAATTTATACATATTTGAGAGTCCATATGCTTCAAATCTCACCAAATAAACGCGGTATTCAAGTTATTGGTCATGGCATCAAGTTGTCAAAAAATGCTAGAATATCGCACCTGATAAATCTCACATAATATTTGTGATGAGTTTATTAATGTAATGTTGCGATTTTGGTATCTCAAATTTACCAAAACCGGACACTGTAATGTCGTGTCTAAGGGCGATTTTAAAACGTCCTGAATTTACGCAATTAAAAGAATCTTTTTCCCGATAAAGTAGTGCAAGTGCGTATGATTACAATAAAGAAGGGTTTGGATCTTCCTATCGCAGGAACTCCATCCCAGGTGATTAATGATGGTAAGTCCATCACTAAAGTCGCCTTGCTTGGCGAAGAGTACGTTGGTATGCGTCCTACGATGCATGCTCGCGTTGGTGATGAAGTGAAGAAAGGCCAAGTTCTTTTTGCAGATAAAAAGAACCCAGGTGTTGTATTTACTTCTCCAGCAAGCGGTAAAGTTATTGAAGTGAACCGTGGTGCTAAGCGTGTTCTTCAATCAGTAGTGATTGAAGTAGCAGGCAATGAGCAAATCACGTTCAATAGCTATGAAGCTAACCAACTAGCAAGTCTTGACCGTGAAACGGTTAAAGCTCAGTTAGTTGAGTCTGGCGCATGGACCGCTTTGCGAACTCGTCCGTTCAGCAAGGTTCCAGCAGTTGATTCTGAAACTCAGGCTATTTTCGTTACTGCTATGGATACTAATCCGCTAGCAGCTGAGCCAGAATTAATCATTAACGAGCAGTCTGATGCTTTCGTTGCTGGTTTAGATCTTCTTTCAACTCTGACTAACGGTAAAGTGTACGTTTGTAAAAAAGGTACTAGCTTACCTCGTTCAGCTCAGTCTAACGTTGAAGAACATGTTTTTGATGGCCCACACCCTGCAGGTCTTGCAGGCACGCATATGCATTACCTATACCCGGTAAATGCACAAAATGTAGCGTGGAGCATTAACTACCAAGACGTTATCGCATTCGGTAAGTTGTTCCTTACTGGTGAGATTTACTCTGAGCGTGTTGTTTCTCTGGCTGGTCCAGTAGTTAACAACCCTCGTCTAGTTCGTACTCAAATTGGTGCTAGCCTTGAAGAGTTGACGGACAGCGAGTTGATGCCAGGTGAAGTTCGCCTGATCTCAGGTTCAGTGCTATCTGGTGTTCACGCTTCAGGTCCACATGCTTACCTTGGCCGTTACCATCAACAAGTTTCGGTTCTTCGTGAAGGTCGTGATAAAGAGCTATTCGGCTGGGCTATGCCTGGTAAGAACAAGTTCTCTGTTACTCGTTCATTCCTTGGTCACGTGTTTAAAGGTCAGTTGTTCAATATGACAACGACAACGAACGGTAGTGATCGCTCTATGGTTCCAATTGGTAACTACGAGAAAGTAATGCCATTAGATATGGAGCCTACTTTGCTGCTTCGCGATCTATGCGCTGGTGACGTTGATAGTGCACAAGCACTTGGTGCGCTAGAGCTAGATGAAGAAGATTTAGCACTGTGTACCTTTGTATGTCCTGGTAAGTACGAGTACGGTCAGTTACTTCGTGAATGCCTAGATACAATTGTGAAGGAAGGGTAATTTTCATGGGCCTTAAAAAGTTTATTGAAGACATCGAGCATCATTTTGAACCAGGTGGTAAACACGAAACGTGGTTTGCGCTTTACGAAGCAGCAGCAACACTTTTCTACACACCAGGTACTGTTACAAAGAAAAGCTCGCATGTCCGTGATAGCGTTGACTTAAAACGTATCATGATCATGGTTTGGCTTGCGGTATTCCCAGCAATGTTCTGGGGTATGTACAACGCAGGTGGTCAGGCTATCGCAGCACTAAACCACATGTATTCAGGTGCAGAACTAGTTTCTATCATTGATGGTAACTGGCACTACTGGCTAACCGAAATGCTTGGAGCCTCCTTAGGGGCCGATGCAGGTTGGGGCAGTAAGATGCTCTTGGGTGCGACTTACTTCTTACCTATCTACGCAACGGTATTTATCGTTGGTGGTTTCTGGGAAGTACTGTTCTGTATGGTGCGTAAGCACGAAGTCAACGAAGGTTTCTTTGTTACTTCTATCTTATTTGCGCTTATCGTTCCGCCAACGCTTCCTCTATGGCAAGCAGCACTAGGTATTACCTTTGGTGTTGTTGTTGCGAAAGAGATCTTCGGTGGTACGGGTCGTAACTTCTTGAACCCTGCTCTTGCTGGTCGTGCGTTCCTGTTCTTTGCATACCCTGCACAGATTTCAGGTGACGTAGTTTGGACTGCTGCAGATGGCTTCTCTGGTGCAACAGCGCTTAGCCAATGGGCTCAAGGCGGCGGTAGTGCACTAATGAACGTAACATCAGGTGAAGCAATCACTTGGATGGACGCATTCATTGGTAACATTCCAGGTTCTATCGGTGAAGTTTCAACGCTTGCACTTATGATTGGTGCAGCAATGATTGTTTACATGGGCATTGCGTCATGGCGCATCATTGCGGGTGTAATGATCGGTATGGTTGCAGTATCAACACTATTTAACGTGATTGGTTCTGACACTAATGCGATGTTCAGCATGCCTTGGCATTGGCACCTAGTTTTAGGTGGCTTCGCGTTCGGTATGTTCTTCATGGCGACTGACCCAGTATCAGCTTCATTTACCAATAAAGGTAAGTGGTGGTACGGCATCCTAATCGGCGCAATGTGTGTAATGATTCGTGTAGTTAACCCTGCATACCCAGAAGGCATGATGCTTGCGATTCTATTCGCAAACCTATTTGCTCCTCTGTTTGACCACGTTGTAATCGAGAAGAACATTAAGCGGAGACTAGCGCGCTATGGCAAGTAATAACGATAGCATTAAAAAGACGCTGTTTGTTGTTATCGCATTGAGCCTAGTGTGCTCAATCATCGTTTCAACAGCTGCAGTTGTTCTTAAACCTAAGCAACAAGCTAACGCAGTTCTGGATCAGCAAACTAAGATCCTTGAAGTTGCGGGCATTGAACTTGCGGGTAATATCCCAGCACTGTACGCAGAGAACATCGAACCTCGTCTAGTTGATTTCGCTACTGGCGATTTCGTTGACGGCGACGCTGCTGCATACGACCAACGTAAAGCGGCAAAAGATCCGGCTCAGTCAATCAAGCTTTCAGCTGAAGATGACATCGCTAAGATCATTCGTCGTGCTAACACGGGTACGGTATACCTAGTGAAAGATGGCGCTGAAACTTCTAAAGTTATCATCCCTGTTCACGGTAACGGTCTATGGTCAATGATGTACGCATTCGTTGCGGTAGAAACTGATGGCAACACAGTTTCTGGTATCACTTACTACGAGCAAGGTGAAACTCCTGGACTTGGTGGTGAAGTTGAGAACCCAACTTGGCGCGCTCAATTCGTTGGTAAGAAATTATTCGACGAAAACCACAAACCTGCTATCCAGGTTGTTAAAGGTGGCGCTCCTCAAGGTTCTGAGCACGGTGTAGATGGCCTTTCTGGTGCAACACTGACTAGCGTTGGTGTTCAACATACATTTGACTTCTGGTTAGGTGATATGGGCTTTGGTCCGTTCCTAGCAAAAGTTCGTGACGGAGGTCTGAACTAATGTCTAGTGCAAAAGAAATTAAAAAGAGCATCTTAGCGCCGGTGTTGGACAACAACCCAATTGCGCTACAGGTTCTTGGTGTGTGTTCTGCTCTTGCGGTAACCACTAAGCTAGAAACAGCATTTGTTATGACTATCGCGGTAATGTTCGTTACTGCTCTGTCTAACTTCTTCGTTTCTTTGATCCGTAACCACATTCCTAACAGTGTGCGTATCATCGTTCAGATGGCAATTATCGCATCACTAGTAATCGTGGTAGACCAAGTGCTTAAAGCATACCTATACGATATCTCTAAGCAGCTATCTGTATTCGTAGGCCTAATCATTACTAACTGTATTGTAATGGGTCGTGCTGAAGCATTCGCAATGAAGTCTGCGCCAATCCCATCTCTAATCGATGGTCTTGGTAACGGTCTTGGTTACGGTTTCGTTCTTATCACTGTTGGTTTCTTCCGTGAGCTTCTAGGCTCTGGCAAACTATTTGGTATGGAAGTACTACCTCTAGTGAGCAACGGTGGTTGGTATCAGCCAAACGGCTTGATGCTTCTAGCACCTTCTGCATTCTTCCTAATTGGTTTCTTGATTTGGGCAATTCGTGTGTTCAAACCAGAACAAGTAGAAGCGAAGGGGTAAGGTAGTCATGGAACATTATATTAGTCTGCTAGTTAAATCGATTTTCATCGAAAACATGGCGCTTTCTTTCTTCCTAGGTATGTGTACATTCCTAGCGGTATCTAAGAAAGTTAAAACTTCTTTTGGTCTTGGTGTTGCGGTAGTTGTAGTACTTACAATCGCTGTTCCTGTAAACAACCTTGTTTACACACACATCCTGAAAGAAAACGCGCTTGTTGAAGGTGTCGATTTAAGTTTCCTTAACTTCATCGCATTCATCGGTGTTATCGCGGCACTTGTACAAATCCTAGAGATGGTTCTAGACCGTTTCTTCCCACCTTTGTACAACGCACTAGGTATCTTCCTTCCACTGATCACAGTTAACTGTGCAATCTTTGGTGGTGTATCTTTCATGGTAACTCGTGACTACAACTTTGCTGAATCTGTTGTTTACGGCTTCGGTTCTGGTGTGGGTTGGATGTTAGCTATCGTTGCTCTTGCGGGTATCCGTGAGAAGATGAAGTACTCTGACGTACCTCCAGGTCTTCGTGGCCTTGGTATCACGTTCATTACTGTTGGTCTGATGGCGTTAGGCTTTATGTCTTTCTCTGGTGTTCAACTGTAGGGTAAGCACCCAGTAATAAGGAATAACAAATGTTTAGTATTATTCTTGGCGTAGCGATGTTTACCATTATTGTACTGGCTCTAGTACTAGTGATTCTTTTCGCTAAGTCTAAGTTAGTACCATCAGGTGACATCACTATTTCAGTAAACGGCGACCCTGAAAAGGCGATCGTTACTCAACCTGGTAGCAAGCTACTTGGTGCCCTGGCTGGCGCTGGTATCTTCGTATCTTCTGCTTGTGGTGGCGGTGGCTCTTGTGGTCAGTGTCGTGTAAAAGTTAAGTCTGGTGGTGGCGACATCCTTCCAACTGAACTTGATCACATCACAAAAGGTGAAGCTCGCGAAGGCGAACGTCTTGCATGTCAAGTTGCTATGAAAACTGACATGGAGATTGAACTAGACGAAGATATCTTTGGTGTTAAAAAGTGGGAATGTACTGTTATCTCGAATAACAACGAAGCTACTTTCATCAAAGAACTTGCTCTAGCGATCCCTGAAGGTGAAGAAGTTCCGTTCCGCGCGGGTGGTTACATTCAGATTGAAGCTGAACCACATCACGTGAAATACGCAGATTACGATATTCCTGAGGAATACCGTGGTGACTGGGATAAGTTCAACTTGTTCCGTTATGAGTCTATCGTTAAAGAGCATTCGATCCGTGCTTACTCTATGGCTTCATACCCAGAAGAGAAAGGCATCATCAAGCTTAACGTGCGTATCGCAACTCCGCCGCCAAACAACCCTGACGTAGCTCCTGGTGTTATGTCTTCATACATCTGGTCTCTTAAAGAAGGCGACAAATGTACTATTTCTGGTCCATTTGGTGAGTTCTTTGCTAAAGACACAGACAATGAAATGGTATTCATCGGTGGTGGTGCAGGTATGGCGCCTATGCGTTCTCATATCTTCGACCAACTTAAGCGTCTTAAGTCTACTCGTAAGATGTCTTACTGGTATGGCGCGCGTTCTAAGCGTGAGATGTTCTACATTGAAGATTTCGATGGCCTAGCGGCTGCAAACGAAAACTTCGTGTGGCACTGTGCACTGTCTGATCCTCAACCAGAGGACAACTGGGACGGTTACACTGGTTTCATCCACAACGTACTGTACGAAAACTACCTGAAGGATCACGAAGCTCCTGAAGATTGTGAGTACTACATGTGTGGTCCACCGATGATGAACGCTGCTGTTATCGGCATGCTGAAAGATCTTGGTGTAGAAGATGAAAACATCCTACTAGATGACTTCGGTGGTTAATCCACTTAAGTGATTGATATTATGGCTGACTCCTACGAGTCAGCCATTTGTTTTTCTAAGACAGCTTTTGACAACATACTGGCTTATATAAGAAAGAGTAAGGCATTCAAAATACCTATTTTTTACTCTTATTTTTCCTTATATAAATCCTCAACATTAGACAGGAGTAAGCAAGTGAGAATTTGGCTTGTTGCATTAACTTCTTTGATTTTTCTTGCGGGCTGTGAGCAGTCAAGAGAGCAAGTGCATTTGAGTGGCCCAACGATGGGCACGAGTTACAATATTAAATACATCAATGGTGATGAATTTCCTGAGTCTAATGAAGTTCATACAGAGATCGATCGTCTACTTGAAGAAGTAAACGACCAGATGTCGACTTACCGTGAAGATTCCGAATTAAGCCGTTTCAACCAGCATAAAGGTGCGGATGCGTTCGAAGTATCTGAGCAAACAGCGACGGTTGTGAAAGAAGCGATTCGTTTGAACGGTCTTACTGAAGGAGCTCTGGATGTAACGGTTGGTCCGTTAGTTAACTTATGGGGTTTTGGTCCTGAAGCTCGTCCTGAAGTTGTGCCATCAGATGAAGAGCTGGCGGCTCGCAAGGCTAAGATTGGTATCCATCATCTTAGTGTTGAAGGCAACATGTTGAAGAAAGACCTACCTAACCTGTATGTCGATCTATCCACGATTGCAAAAGGTTGGGGTGTTGACGTCGTCGCTGACTACCTTGATTCTATCGGTATTCACAACTACATGGTTGAAGTCGGTGGCGAAATTCGTCTGAAAGGTTTAAACCGTGAGAACGTGGGCTGGCGTATCGCGATTGAGAAACCAAGCGTTGATGAGCGTAATATCCAAGAGATCATCGAGCCGGGTGATATGGCTATCGCAACCTCTGGTGATTACCGTAACTATTTTGAACGTGATGGTGTTCGTTACTCACACATCATCAACCCTGAAACAGGAAAGCCTCTTCACCATAAAGTGGTTTCTGTGACTGTTTTAAACCCGTCTTCAATGACTGCAGACGGCTTATCTACGGGCCTTATGGTCTTAGGTGAGGAAAAAGGAATGGAAGTCGCAAACCAACATAACATCCCAGTGTTCATGGTGGTAAAAACAGCAGATGGCTTTAAAGAAATTGCTTCTGAAGCATTTAAGCCATACTTAGGTAAATAAGGTAAGCGAGATAATTATGAATACATTTCTGATTACATTTGGTGTTTTTCTTGCAGTAATCGCAGCGATGTCAATTGGCTACATTATCCAAAAGAAAGTTGTGAAAGGTAGCTGTGGCGGTTTGGGTGCTGTTGGTATTGATAAAGTATGTAACTGCCCTGAACCTTGTGACGCGCGTAAGAAGCGTGAAGCACGTGAAGCTTACCGTGAAGAGAAGCTGGCTGAGCGTCAACAAAAAGAAGCGGCTTGGAGTAAAGACCGTATCGCTTAATTGGTGACAGTCATAGGGGATAGAGCTATCTATGCCCTCAAATTGAAAAGCTCAAGATTATCGTCTTGAGCTTTTTTAGTTTTGAGGTCTAGCAATTAATCTTGGTATACCAAAAATGGAAACAGAGGCGAATGACTATTGTTCGATTTGCATGCTGTTACGCGCAAACACTAGTTGGTTTCTACCTTGCTCTTTTGCCGTATAAAGAAGCTCATCAGCGGCTTTGATCTGCTCATCTAGCTTCGCGTCTAAATCGGTTACGCCGATACTGATACTGACCTTGATTCTTTGAGAGTCATGCTCAACAACATGGCTTTCAATGGCTTCTCTCATGGACTCTAAGTTGTCAACAAAGCTCTCAAACGAACCACACGACTGAATACAAAATTCTTCGCCACCGAAGCGTACAGCAACATCATCTTTAAAATGGTCTTTGATGATCTTGCCGACTTCCACGAGGACTGCATCACCACCATCGTGACCGTAGGTGTCGTTCACTTTCTTGAAGAAGTCGATATCCATCATGGCTATACTGCGCTGCTCACAACCTTTACATGTTTGATTGAACAGGTAACGACGGTTCCATAAGCCAGTAAGAGCATCCTCGTTGGCATGTCGAAATAGCTCGTTGGCCGCTTCTTTCATATCAAGCAGTTGATGGATACGGCAAAAAAATTCTTCTTGGTTAAAAGGCTTGTAAAGGAAGTCGTTAGCCCCCGCTTTAAGGAATCGAGCTGTCATGGTGCGATCATCGCTGCCTGATAACCCTAGAATAGCCAACTGGTTTCTGTCGTGATCGCGTCGTATCTCACGGATCATCGCTATACCGTCTTTCTTCGGCATATCATGGTCTGTAACAACGAACGTAATATCGGGATCGTTATGAAGGAGCTTTAATGCTTGTTCGCCATCTTCGGCTTGGATAGTTTGGATATATTGGTGTTCTAGAAGTTGAGCTATGTAACGGCGAACGACCGCTGAATCATCGACAACCAATGCTTTGTGATGGCGATTATTCGAAATTCTTTGAACCAGGGGAAGTAGGTAGCTTACTGATGACATACTGTCTTTAAGTATGTAATCGATAACGCCTTTGGCTAGGACTTGCTCTCGCAGTTGATTGTCGAACATCCCGGTCAGGACAATGATTTTCTGTTGATAGCCTAAGACGAGATCAATGATCTCACCGTCTTGCCCGTCAGGTAAGCAGTAATCTAATACGGCACACAAGAAATCCGTCTCTTGTTCCAAGATGTTTTTTGCTTCTGCAATCGATTCAGCAACTGCTACCTCATAACCGCTATTTTTCAGCTGTTGGTACAGGTAGTTGCGAAATGCTCGGCTATCTTCCACTACTAGTATTTTTTCACTCACAAGCGATCCCTACTTATAGACTAAATACTCGTTAACAATAGTATCAGAAGAGCTCATGGCTATTGAAGAGAAACCTCTTTAGCTGGACTCCAGATCATTTTAAATCTGAGAATAATTGATTATACTGTTCATAGATACAGTTGTAAGGTTGAGTTATTTCCAAATGTGCAGTTCGGACCAAGAGAAAGTCAGAAAAATAATCCATGTCGATATGGATTGTTTTTACGCGGCTGTAGAAATGCGTGATAACCCTGCTTACCGAAATCGCCCGTTAGCTGTTGGTGGGCATGAAAAGCAACGCGGCGTTTTGAGCACCTGTAATTATGAAGCCCGCAAGTTTGGTGTTCGCTCTGCAATGCCTACCGGAAAGGCCCTACAGCTTTGTCCTAATCTATTGGTTGTGCCGGGAAGAATGTCGGTCTATGTCGAGATATCTAAAAAGATCCGTGAAATCTTCTCTCGATACACATCAATCATTGAACCACTTTCCTTGGATGAAGCTTTCCTTGATGTCACCGATTCTAAGCGGTGTCACGGTTCAGCAACACTTATTGCCGAGTCTATTCGCCGTGATATTTGGAACGAACTGAACCTGACAGCTTCTGCAGGAATTGCACCGATTAAATTCTTGGCGAAAGTGGCCTCAGATCTGAATAAGCCCAATGGTCAGTTTGTTATCCCTCCACAAGACGTGCAATCAGTGATCGATGAGCTACCACTTGAAAAGATTCCCGGTGTCGGCAAAGTGAGCATAGAAAAGCTGCACCAAGCGGGTTTCTTTACTTGTAAGGATATCAAAGAGTCTGACTATCGAGACCTGCTACTCAAGTTTGGCCGTCAAGGTGCATCACTCTGGAAGCGCAGTCATGGCATTGATGATCGAGAAGTTATCATCGAGCGCGAGCGAAAATCGGTAGGTGTAGAGCGCACCTTTACCCAAAACATTTCAAGCTACGCAGAATGTTGGCAGGTAATCGAAGATAAGCTATTTCCTGAACTCGAGACTCGCTTAGAAAAGGCTAGCCCAAGCAAAGCGATCATCAAGCAGGGCATTAAGCTCAAGTTCGCCGACTTTCAACAAACCACGATTGAGCACATCCATGCCTCTCTCGATCGTGAACACTTCAAAGAGCTGCTTAGTGAAATACTGAAAAGACAACAGGGGCGAGAAATACGCCTGCTTGGTTTAAGCGTAATGCTGCAACCTAAAGACCAAATGCGTCAGTTGAGCTTCTTTTAAAGATAATGAGTGAGATGAATACCGACTACGCTTCATAGCCTAGTCGGTTTTTTATAAGTAAGAATTACCTAGGAAGTTGTTTTACTCGCGCTAAGGTATCACTGAACGGTTGCTGCTCTAGCTTGCCGTAACCGACCATTTTACTGGCTTTGAGTTTGGTTGAAAGCGGGGTGGCGATTCCACATAAGAAGCGAGTAATTGCCTCGTCGGTAATCAGTTGTTGGCTAGCCGAAATAAACTCATGTATCCATGTCATCACCGTCTCATCATCGATAGGTTCAACATCAACGGTTGGTAAGATTGCCACTTCTCCTCGACATACAGAGCAGTGACCGCAGTTTGTTGGTGCTTTATCATCGGCAAAATAACTCGCAAGGCGTGAGCTTAGGCAAGTATCCGCCTCAAAGAAATTCAGCATTTGGTTAAGGCGGTTTATCTCGCTGTTTTCTTTTGCTTTAAACAACTCAGTTAGACGCTCTGACAGTTGCATCATATCTTCAGAAGTATTGTGGATCGCGTAGACATCGGTGATCTGCTTGCTTTCTAGTTCAATCCAACCTTGTTCATTGAAGTAGTCGATAGCCGCAATCACACGCTGACGATCGGCTTGGAAGTGTGTCCAAAGCGCATCGAAGTCGACTTGGCACCACACTCTTGCTTGAGGAGAGCATTGGAAAATCGCTTCGACAAATTGACGACGTTCACTTTGAAATTGCTCTGTGATCTGCTGTTTCGGACGAATGAACTTAAATTTGTAGTCTGCGAAGTAGCTGTACTTGGGCTCAATCACACCTTCAATTTCGAGATACACCAGTAGTGTTTTTAGCGGTAACTGACGAATGTTGGATTCACGTGATAGTTGATTAAGCATGATCTCCCATTGATTCGAGCCAGAAGCGCCAATGTTTTGATTTTCGTAGATCTCTTTTAATACCGCTTGGATCGATATGTTGTCTGGCGTATCACCAAAAACGAAGTTCTCGAGTGTACTTAAACCGTGTTTGTTAGCCAGTAAAACACATTCAGACGCTTGCCCATCTCGACCAGCTCTGCCGATCTCTTGTGAGTAGTTTTCGATCGATTTTGGTAAGTCAAAGTGAATCACTCGGCGAATGTTGGACTTATCCACGCCCATACCAAACGCGATAGTTGCGACGATACAGCTCACGTCATCATTCATGAATTGGTGTTGAATAGCATCTCTATTTTCAGGCTTAAGACCCGCATGGTAAGCCACTGCATTAACGCCAGCATTGCGAAGCTGCTGAGCCACCATCTCTGCCGTTTGTTGAAGGGTGACATAAACAATAGTCGGAGCGAGAGAAGCTTGGTTAACCACATTGCACAAGGTTTCTAGCTTACTGGTTTGTTCACAAGGTTGAATCGACAGATCGAGATTTTGACGATAGAAACCCGTAACCACAACGCGCTCCTCATCAATTTCAAACTTTGACTTCATATCTTGGATAACCGCTGTAGTCGCAGTGGCTGTCAGTAGTAGAACCTGAGGAATATTGAGCTGTTTTTGGTATTGAGGAAGCTTCAGGTAGTCGGGTCTGAAGTTGTGTCCCCATTCTGAAATACAGTGCGCTTCATCGACCACAAGCAGTGAGATCGACACTTGGGAGATAAACTGACGAAAGCGTTCGTTCTTCAAGCGCTCGACGGAGATCATGAGGATCTTGGTGTCACCGTTACGCACTGACTGCATAACCTGTTGTGTGGTTTGTCGGTCTTGGCTTGATTCGATTGCCGCTGCGCTAATGCCTTTACTGTGCAGGAAAGCGAGTTGGTCTTTCATCAAGGCTAACAGTGGCGATATCACCAAGGTTAAGTGCGGTAACTCTAATGCTGGTAATTGATAGCACAGCGATTTACCTGAGCCTGTCGGGAATATCGCGGCAGTCGAGTGACCAGATAGAACGTTATCAATGACTTGCTTTTGCCCATTGCGCAGTGAGTCGAATCCGAATACTTGTTTTAGCTTCTGCTCAATCATTTATGTTCTACCTGAGTTATTAAGTGTCGTATTGATGCTAAAGCGGGCGCCCATTCATGATAGCGTCGCTTGATGAATCAAATGTCTTGCACCTGATTGTACCTAATTCTATTCTGTAGCTCCTATAGAAAAGCACCCCAATAGTATGAATAAGTCTGAGCTTCGCCAAATAATCATAGAGCAACTTGAATCCCGATTACGTATCGCACAATCTGCTACTCAACGCGCTATTGATGCTGCGACAGATGAAGAGACAGTGCCTGAACATAAGTACGATACATTGGCATTAGAAGCTTCGTATCTCGCCCATGGTCAAGCGGTGAGGGTACAAGAGTGTGAAGACGATATTCAGTGTTATCGTAACTTAGTGTTGCGTGATAGTGAGAAGGTTACGGTGAGCAGTTACGTTGTGGTCATTGACGAGCATGATCAATATAAACACTTTTTTATGGGGCCGAGAGTCGGCGGACTTTCTGTCACGTGGAATGAGAATGAGATTGCCATCGTGACGGCAAATGCACCTTTTGGCCAGGCTCTAATGGGTAAAGAAGTTGGTGATGAGATTGAGTTTAAGGTCGCAGATAAACAGTTTTGCTACGAAGTTATCTCTATCGACTAACTAACTGACTAATAGATATAAAACGTTTCTCTGACAAAGGAGCATATACCAAGGGTATAGTAATCTGTCAGATTGATGAGAGGATGTTATGAAAAACAATGTATTAATTGCATCACTAACAGCGGTTATCGCTGTTGTGAGCTTGCCAACGTTTGCTGCTCAGTGTCGAGTTGATTTGAAGAATGAACTACGAATTGATGACCAAAAAGTCGAAATCCATCAAGTGAATGGTGATACGGCCGTTTTTGATGATAACAACGACCTCTATATTCATGGTGAGAAGGTTGAGCTTGATGCCGACCAACAAGCGGCGATTGAGAAATATCGCGAAAACATGAGTGAGTACTTACCTCGAGCGAAACAAATGGCCAACGATAGCTTAGCGTTAGCCAATGACGTGATTGATGATATCGCGGCTAGCCTGGATTCACCTGAGTCATTTGATAATGTAAAAGAATCAATGAAAACCTACTTTGCAGAACTGGAAGCGCGTTATTACAAAGATGGCGAATTAGTGTTGCCTGCAGAAAGCTTTGATTCGATGGCCAATGGCTGGTCTGAAGATTTCGAGAAGGCGAAAGAAATCTTTAACCAAGAATTTATCTCTAGCGCTTTTAATGCGATGTCAGAAAAAATGAAACAAGACGGTGGCCTAAACCTGACTGAACTGGCTGACAGTATGGCTGAATTAAAGCTGAAAGTTGAAGAGCGAATGAAAGAACACTCTCAACAAGTACAGGAGGAAGCGAATGATTTCTGTGATTCACTTGATGAGATGGCAGAACAAGAGCAAGAACTGCATGAAATCATTCCGAACTTAAAAGATTACCAAGTCTTCACAATTTAATTCGAGTCTAGTGATGAATAGTAAGAGCACCGGTCGGTGCTCTTTTTGTTTGTATAAATGGAACCACACGGCGAGTATTTATCTCAATTCAATCCATTTCCTTCTTAAGCCTACTGCTTCGCTTTGTTGCTTATAATTGAACGATAAGACTGGTTTTTTGTTAATTTTGTTGTTCTAAATAGCGCATTGATTGTAAAAATCAGAGAATTGTTCATTTATTGGTTGTGCCTATCATTGCTTTTTATTACTGTACTTCTCAACTAGTTCACTGATTTTTAATGCGGGCGATATGGACCAACAATCTTCCTCTTCAAGAGAGCACTTTAGCTCTCGTTTAGGTTTTATTTTAGCAGCGGCTGGTGCAGCGGTTGGCTTGGGTAATATTTGGGGTTTCCCGACTCAAGTTGCTAGCAACGGTGGTGGCGCTTTCCTTTTAGTCTATTTGATCATGATCTTCGTGGTTGCTTTCCCTATGTTGGTGGTTGAGATGGCTATAGGCCGTCACGGCCAAGCAAACCCAGTTGATAGCATGCGATCTTTGACGACAAACCCTTTGGGTAAGAAAGTCGGTGAGTTTGTCGGTTGGGTTGGACTGAGTGTACCAAGCGCAGTGTTGGCGTTTTACAGTATTGTTGGTGGCTGGTTGATCTGTTTCCTAATTGGTGCGGTCGCGGATCTTATCGGCCTAGAAGCGATTGCTGATTGGTTTAAGGGCTTCAGTGTTGAGCGCAACGTATTTGGTACCGTCGCGTTCTATGTACTGACTATCTTGATTGTGCAGGGCGGTGTTAAGCAAGGCATCGAGAAATGGTCGACTCGTTTGATGCCTGCGCTGTTTGTTTTATTTGGCTTATTGTTTGTTTACATCATGACGCAATCTGGCGCGATGGAAGGCCTAAAACATTACCTTATTCCAGACTTTGAGAAAGTGTGGGATAGAAAACTGATTCTGGCGGCAATGGGACAGGGGTTCTTCTCACTCACTATTGGCGGTTGCTCGATGTTGGTTTATGGCTCTTACTTAAGCAAGAAAGAGAACCTACCAAAAATGGCGATGAACGTAACTCTGGTGGATACTGCTGTCGCTTTTATTGCTGGATTAGTGGTGATGCCAGCAATGTTTGTTGCGATGCAAAAAGGCGTTCAAATCTACGCTGAAGACGGCTCACTATTAAGCTCTGACACTCTAGTATTCACGGTTTTGCCGTTGATGTTTGATAGTTTAGGTGTGCTTGGACAGATCTTTGCGATTGTGTTCTTTTTACTACTAACGATTGCTGCACTGACTTCTTCGATTTCGATGCTTGAAGGCCCGGTTGCGCTAGTGAGTGAGCGTTTCAATACTAGACGAACGCCAACAAGCTGGGTGATTGGTGGTGCTATCGCGCTGTTTAGTGTGGTGATTGTTTACAACTTTGCTGCGATGTTTGGCATGGTAGCGATGATTGCAACTCAGTATCTTCAACCAGTCGCTGCACTGATGTTCTGTGTGTTTGGTGGTTGGGTATGGAGCCGAGCTTCAAAAGTGAAAGAGCTTGAACAAGGCAGTCCTGATTTTCAACTTGGTTGGTTTGGTAAGGTTTGGCCAATGTATGTGAAGTTTGTGTGCCCAATTTTGGTAGCAACGGTTATCTGGGCATCTTTCGGTTAATGCAGAACCCTATCTGGGCTTTTTGAAATTACCTCCTCTGAACTTGAAATATTAAGTACAAAGCCACTCATAATGAACTGACCCCCAAT